>JAFLSM010000050.1 GCA_022510955.1 Ruminococcus sp.
GCTCTTCAAAATACTTCTTACCAACTTCCATAACTACATCAGAATACATCTGAATAAATCTTCTGTAGCAGTCCCAAGCCCAGCGTGGGTTGCCTGACTTTTCAGCGATTACATTAACAACTTCTTCGTTAAGACCAAGGTTAAGGATTGTATCCATCATACCAGGCATTGATGCTCTTGCACCTGAACGAACTGAAACGAGGAGAGGATTCTCCTTGTCACCGAACTTTTTGCCTGTGATTTCTTCCATCTTTCCGATGTATTCGTTGATCTGACCCTGGATTTCGTCGTTGATTACACGACCGTCCTCATAGTACTGTGTACAAGCTTCTGTTGTGATTGTGAAGCCCTGTGGTACCGGAAGACCAATGTGAGTCATTTCTGCCAAGTTAGCGCCCTTACCACCAAGGAGCTCTCTCATGTCAGCATTACCTTCACTAAAAAGGTATACCCATTTGTTTGCCATTTTGTCATCCTCCTAAAAATTAGTTAATTGATCCTTATTAAAGGAAATTCCTTTAATAATTACATTACAGCAAAAATAGCATGGATGTTTTTGCTGGCTTGTATAAGCCTAAAAGTTATTATAACAAAGTTTTCCAGTAAATGCTATACATTTTCCGAAAATTTTTTATTTTTTTTACTTTGCTCCATAAGTTAGATATAAATATAACTTATATAACCCGATATTGCACGAATATTTAACTTATAAAAATGATAAAATTCATATAGATTACAGTTATTATATCCTCTTTATTTGCTGAAATAATTTTACTTATCATTTGGGATGTAACGGTTACATATTAAGGAAAACTGATGAAGCGTTAAAAAAGCGGTCACATAATAAATAAAACTTAATTAGGCGAATAAAAAATTTGTGAAAAATGTTTAAAATGCTTTGTATGTGTTATTTTTTTGTAAAAATCTCTTGAAATTTGTAATTTATATGAGATAATATTAATGTATTAAGGTATGTTAAGGTATACAAACAACATAGCGTTTTTATAAAAATTAAAAATGAGATTGTGAGGGGCTTTAATGAGCAACTGTGCGATTATTCTTGCCGGAGGCGAAGGCAAAAGAATGAAGTCTGACAAGCCTAAAACATTGTCTTTGGTGCTTGAAAAGCCTATGCTTTTGTGGGTTATTAACGCACTCAAGCGTGCAGGCGTTGACGACATTTGCGTTGTTAAGGGATATAAAAAAGAATGTATTGAGGAATTTCTTGACGATTATAACAAAGAAAATTCCGTCAGCATTGAAAGTGTTTTTCAGGCTGAAAGACTTGGCACAGGTCACGCTGTTATGATGGCAAAGCAGTTTCTTGCTAAGTGTGACGGTAATGTTGTTATTCTCAACGGAGATGCTCCTTTTATGGACAGCAAGACAATCTCAAGTGCTTTAAAACAGCACGAAAACGGCTTTGCGGCTACTGTTATCTCTGCAAAAGTTGATGACCCTACAGGTTATGGAAGAATTGTAAGAGATAAAGACGGCAATCTTGAGGCTATTGTCGAGCAAAAGGATGCAAGTGAGGAAATCTTGAAGATTGACGAGGTCAATTCAGGTGGATTCTGGTTTAATGCACAGCAGCTTTTGAGTGTGCTTGACAGAATTACCTCAAACAATAATGCAAGAGAATATTATCTTCCTGATGCAATCAAACTGCTGCTTCAGGACGGCAAAAAGGTGGGTGCGTTTACAGCGGAATGCAGTGACACTGTGCTTGGTGCAAACGACCCTGCTCAACTCGAGGAACTGAACGAGATTGCAAAGGCAAAGGGTTATGCTTGCTGATTAATCAGTTGATACAATTTATACTAATCTTCAATAGATATAGTATCATATCATATAAACAAATTTGTAAAATAAATTCAAAGGAGTTATTACACAATGAATTTTCACGGTAAGGACATTAAAATTTTCACCGGCAGTTCAAATCTTGATGTAGCTCAGGGTATTGCAGGCTGTCTTGGCTTGCCTCTCGGCAAGAGTGAATGCACACAGTTTTCCGATGGCGAAATTTCTGTTTCTCTTCAGGAATCTGTTCGTGGCAGTGATTGCTTTATTGTTCAGTCAACCTGTGCACCTGTCAATGACAACCTTATGGAAATGCTCATTATGATTGACGCTATGAAGCGTGCGTCTGCTGCAAGCATTACTGTTGTTATGCCATATTTTGGCTATGCAAGACAGGACAGAAAAGCAAAGGCAAGAGATCCAATCTCTGCAAAGCTTTGTGCAGACCTCATCACTTGTGCAGGTGCTGACAGAGTGCTTACAATGGATCTTCATGCTAATCAGATTCAGGGCTTCTTTAACATCCCTGTTGACCACCTCCAGGGTGCTGCACTTTTGGCAAATCATATGAGAGAAAAAATCGGCGGTAATAACGATGATTATATTGTAGTTTCTCCTGACCTCGGCTCTGTTACCCGTTCAAGAAACTTTGCATCAAAAATCGGCACAGGTCTTGCTATTATTGATAAGAGAAGACCAAAGGCTAATGTTTGCGAGGTTATGAACATCATCGGTGACGCAAAGGGTAAAAAGGTTATCCTTGTTGATGATATGATTGACACAGCAGGCACACTTTGCAACGCTGCTAATGCGATTGTTGAAAGAGGCGGCGCTACTGAGGTTTATGCTTGTGCTACTCACGCAGTGCTCTCAGGCCCTGCTATTGAGAGAATCAAGAACAGTGCACTCAAAGAAGTTGTTCTGCTTGACACAATTCCTGTTCCACAGGAGAAGATGATTGACAAGTTTACAATTCTTCCTGTTGCTCCAACATTTGCTGAGGCTATTGAGAGAATTTATAATGACAAGCCATTTACAGCTGCTTTTGGCTGATAAGAAATTGCAAAATTAGATACATAAAAAAAGGCGGGTTTTTATAAACCCGCCAATTTGCGTTGATATAAAGGATTCGTGAATTTTATTATGGCTCTTGGTAATGTTGAAATTATTAACCGTTTTGTTGATGAATATGTAAAGTGGTCAGAGAGCGGTAAGGCTCCCGATATTGGTTCACTTGACCTTGAATATGCCTTTGATTTGCAGAGAAAAAGGCTTGAAAGTAAAAATATTACCCTTAAACATGAATTTACTGAGTTTGGAGATAATCTTGACAATGTGATTAAAGCGTTATCAGTGCGTGATGACGGTAAGTTTTACAGCCAAATTGTCTGTAAGTATTACAATGTGGCAGAAACATTTTTTGTCGATAGAAAAAAGAAGAAAAAATTTAAGGACAGACAGATTATCTATACAATGATTACACGCCTGAAAAATCAAAACTCGGAAGCAACCTATTGCTGCCCGAATTGCGGTGCAATCAGCGATGTTAAAACTCTGCTCAAGGGTTGTCCTAACTGTAATACAAGATTTATTATGGATGATTTGTTTCCAAAGGTTACAAACTTTTATTTTGTTAAGGCTTATGCCCAGACTGAAAGATCATTTAAAGTCGGACTTGCTAAATGGATAATTCCATCCATAATCGTATGCATTGCTTTGTCATCTGGTTACAACCTTGTACAAGGGACTCTTGACCCGGGTGCGGATAATTTTGCAGGACATATGATTCTATGTGTTTTCAGCGGTATTATAGCAGGAGCAATTTTCGGTGATATTTGTTATGTGCTGTCATTGATTGGCTCGGTTTTTAAAGGGGCGGCAAAGAGCGTTACCCTGCTTGCGCCAAAATTCACCGCAGAAAAAAGACTTCCTCAGCTAATGAAGCAGATTGACCATAATTTTTCATATGAATACTTTGTGGGCAAGATGCTTGCACTTGTGAAAATGATGATTTTCAGCGGGGATTATTCCAATCTGGCGGTTTATGAAGGTCAGCCTATGCAGAATAAATATACAGATATTGTTGATGTGCAGTATCGTGGTGTTATAAGGCTGAATTCTTTTAATATTAACGGTGAATACTGCTATGTGGATATCACTGTTTATGCAACAACCTTTAGGGAAAAGGATGGCTCGGTCAGGAAAAAGGATGAAAAGTTCAGAATGGCTGTGTGTAAGAATATACATGCTATAGCTGATGAAGGCTTTTCAATGAAAAAAGTCAGTTGTAAAAGCTGTGGCGCAAGTTTTGACGCAACCCGTGAGCATAACTGCCCGTACTGCGGCAATGCGTATCATCTTGGCGATGACGACTGGGTTGTGCTTAACTTTTCAAAAGTATAATACTAATCTTCTATTTGCGATTAGTATAAATTAGAGTGAAAGGAAAAATGCAAAGAAAATTTGCATAGATATATATTATGTTTGGTAAGAAAAATTTCGGCGGTTCAGTTGAATACATTGTTGTAGGACTTGGTAATCCCGACAGAAAGTATGAAAATACAAGGCACAATGCAGGTTGGCTTGCGATTGATTATATTGCCGATAAACTTGATTGCAGGGTGAATAAGATTAAGTATAAAAGTCTTATCGGCACCTGCGAAATCGGCGGAGCAAAGGTTATGCTGATGAAACCTACAACCTATATGAACAACAGCGGTCAGGCGGTTGTGGAGGCGATGAATTTCTACAAAATTCCTGCCAAAAATGTGATAGTAATATTTGATGATATTTCACTTGATGTCGGAAAAATGCGTATTCGTTCCAAGGGCAGTGACGGCGGTCAAAAGGGCATGAGAAGTATTATTAATCTTAGCGGGTCACAAGCATTTCCACGCATTAAGATAGGTATCGGAGCAAAGCCAAACCCTGATTGGGATTTGGCTGATTGGGTGCTGTCAAAATTTTCGGACAAAGAGATGAACGACCTTGAAAAAATGTTTGAAAATGCTCAAAAAGCCGTTGAACTTATTGTTGACGGCAAAATGGACAGAGCAATGAATTTGTTTAATTAATGGTGTATTTATGGGTGTTTACAGGTCATTGGAAGGAAAAGAATGTTCTTTAAGATTATATGATGAGCAGATAAAAAAACTGAATATTCCATTTGACGATGTTTATGTTGTGACATCATTTGGTAAGACACATTTAGTGGAAACAGGCAATAGAAACGGTAAGCCTTTGCTTGTTTTTCACGGCGGAAACAGCACGACAGCGTATAATTTGCTGATGTGCAAGTTTTTGCTTGAAGATTTCCATATTTATGCGGTAGATATTATCGGACACCCGGGGAAGAGTGATGAGGGTGTACTGTCGCACAGAGGTTATGACTATGGAAAGTGGGCTGCTGAGGTTATTGATGGTATAGGGTATGACAAAATTGCTTGTTTTGGCGGCTCGTATGGTGCAGGTGTGTTATCCAAGCTGATGTGTGTATCACCGCAAAAGATAGAAAGATCAGTGCTTGTTGTTCCGTCGGGAATTAACAATGCTTTGCCGATTTCGCAATCTATGATGATGTTGCCGCTTGTGCAGTACCGCATAACGAAAAAGAAGAAATATTTGGTTAATACTGCTCTTTATATGTCCTTGAGAGAAGATGTACTTGACAATGATACACTGGATATAATTAAGGATAGTTTTGATAATGTGAAAACAAAAGTTGGTATGCCGACTAATATAAATAAAAATGCAATTCATAATTATGCTGCACCGACAATGGTAATTGCGGCGGACAAAGATTGCTTATTTCCTGCTAAAAAGGTGCTTCCAAGGGCAAGGGAACTGTTTAAAAATTGTGAAACATATGTTTTAAAGAATAGTGGGCATATTCACATTATGCCGGAAGAAATGAAGAAGAAAATTATTAATTTTTTGGATGTATAATAATGAATATAAGTTTTAGAAACGCAAAAGAAGATGATGTTAAAACGCTTGTTATGATTTATGACAAGGCGTTTTATGATGACTTTGTAAAATACGGAAAATGCCCTGCATACGGCAAGAGTGAAGAGATGATGCTTGATTCGCTTAGGAGATTGCCAAAGGAAATTATTATATGCGACGATTGTTCTGTTGGTGTGATATCGGTTGAGGATAAAGGAAACGGAGAGTATTATGTCGGATGTCTGTGTGTTATTCCCGAGTATCAGGGAAAAGGGATAGGCACAATGGCGATAAAACATATGATTGAAACGAGAAGTGATTGGAAAAGTTTTTCGCTTGTTACACCTGCCGATAAGAAAGAAAATATAAAATTTTATTGCGAAAAATGCGGATTTGAGCCTGGCGAAAGACAAGATGATGACGGCGTAGAGGTTGTATCGTTCTACTTAAACAGAAATTGAAAGGTAGTTTTATTATGAAAATTGAGCATATTGCCGTTTATGTTAAGGATTTGGAAAAGACAAGAGAATTTTATATTAAGTATTTTGGTGCAGTTTCAAATGAAATATATCATAATAAAAAGACAGGCTTCAGGTCATATTTTTTGTCGTTTTCAAGTGGAGCAAGACTAGAAATTATGAACAAGCCTGAGGTTTCGGAGAACGAAAATGCCTGCTGTTTTGGTTATGCACATTTTGCGTTTAGCGTAGGCAGTAAGGAAAAGGTTGATGAACTTACCGTTAGGCTTAAAAATGACGGATATCGTGTAGTCAGCGGTCCCAGAACGACAGGCGACGGATATTATGAAAGCTGTGTTTTGGATGAAGAGGGCAACCAAATTGAGATTACGGTGTAAATTTATAATATAAGTGCAATTTTTGAATATAAATTACTACAAACTAATGGATTAGAAAATTAAATTTTATATAACTTAAAATAGAGTGTTATGAATTGTTAACACACAACAGAAGTTAATCTTCGGGTCGCAATGGTTACATATTAAAACCAACTTTTGAAGCGGAGTAAAAAATGATGTTTACCGTTAAGACGAAGTTAAAATTTCGGGATACAAAGGTTACATATTTAATTTGACTTATGGAGCGAAAGATGAAATATTTGGTTGATGTTTTAAAACAGAATAGCACATTCAAGGCTTTGGAAAAGGCTGTGAAAAACGGCAGAAGCCTCTATGCTTCGGGGCTGTCAGCAGTAAATAAGGCGAATGTGATTTATGCGCTGTGTCGTTTAAAAAACGCCACGGCTCTTTGTGTTGCGTCCGATGAGAAAGAGTCACAACAGCTTTGCAATGATTTGTCAAGCATGGGACTTAGGGCTTATGTGTACCCTGTTAGGGACTTGAATTTTCTCGATTTTCAGAGTAAGTCAAGGGAATATGAACACGCAAGGCTAAAGGTGCTTTTAAAGCTGATTGATGGGGATTGTGATGTTGTAATCTCCTGCATTGATGCGGCAAGTCAGCTTACTGTGCCAAAAAAAGTGCTTGAAGATTCAACGCTCATCTTTGAAGAGGGCAGAGAAATTTCACTTGAAAAAGCGGTAAAGACGCTTACTCTGCTTGGATATGAAAGATTTGATGCTGTTGAGGGTAGCGGTCAGTTTTCACTGCGTGGCGGAATTTTAGACTTTTTTATGCCCGACAGCGAGTATCCCGTGAGAGCCGAGTTTTGGGGCGATGAAATTTCCGACCTCAACTACTTCGACATTGAATCTCAAAGACGATTTAAAAAGGCGGGCAAAATCAAACTCTCTCCTTCAACCGAGATTTTATTTGAGGACAGGGAGGCTCTGGCGGCAGAGATTGAGCGAAAGGCAGGACTGTTGCGTGGTAAGGCTGCTCCTAAAGCAAAGGAAAAACTGTATTCCGAGGCTGAACTTATCAGAAACGGTACAGCGATTTCCAATGCAGATAAGTTTATTAATCAGATTTACAGAAAACCTGAAAGTCTGTTTGATTACTTTGACAGAGGTGCTCTGTTCTTTACCTCTGAATTTGCTAATGTCAGCGACAGAGGAAAGGCAATGGATTTTCAGAATACCGAAATGCTGAAGCAAGCCTTTGAGGACGGCACACTGTGCAGGGGTTTTGACAGGTTTACTCTTACATTCAATGAATGTCTTGACATATTTACTCAGCACGGCGTGATTATGCTTGAAAACTTTATGCACGGCAACATTCCGATTAAGCTTAATGAGGCTTTTGCCTTTACAGCAAAGCAGTTATCACCCTGGGGCGGTTCATATAATCAGTTAAAAGAGGATATAGACGCTGTTTTTGGTGCGGACAGTGCAGTTGTGGTGCTTGCAGGCACTGATAAGTCGGCAAAAAATCTTTGCGAAAATTTACGTGCTGACGGATATAATGTTGAGTATGCAAAGGATTTTGACAAGGTAATGCGTGGCAAAATCTGCGTGACGGACGGTGCTTTGAGCGGTGGATTTGAGCTTACAGGCGAAAAGTTTTATCTTTTTACCTATGGGCAGACGGTGTACAAACCTCAGAAAAAACGCAAAAAGCAAAAAAACGGTCAGGCAATTTACAGTCTTTCGGAGCTTTCTGTGGGCGAGCATGTGGTACACAATGTACACGGAATCGGTGTGTTCGGAGGTATCAGAAAAATCGACACGCACGGCATTACAAAGGACTATATTAAGATTGAATATGCAAAGGGCGATGTGCTTTATGTGCCTGTTACCCAGCTTGATATGGTAGCTAAATATATCGGAACAGGCGAGGGTACAAAGGTCAAGCTTAACCGCCTTGGTTCGCAGGATTGGCAAAAGCAGAAAGCAAAGGTTAAGTCATCTGTAAAGGATATAGCAAAGGAGCTTATTGCACTTTATTCGGCACGAATGAAGGCAAAGGGATATGCTTTTTCGGGCGACAATGAATGGCAGCGTGATTTTGAGGAAAGATTTGAATATAATGAAACGCCCGATCAGCTCAGATGTTGTCGGGAAATTAAAAGAGATATGCAGAAAACTGCCCCAATGGACAGACTTTTGTGCGGTGATGTCGGATTTGGCAAAACAGAGGTGGCACTCAGAGCAGTTTTCAAATGTGTATCGGACTCAAAACAGTGTGTTCTGCTTTGTCCTACAACAATTCTTGCGTGGCAGCATTACCAGACGGTGTGCAGAAGATTTGAGGGATATCCTGTACGAGTTGAACTGCTCTCCCGATTCAGAACTCCAAAACAGCAAAAGGAAATACTTGAAAAGCTTAAAAGAGGCGAGGTCGACATAATTGTCGGCACTCACAGACTTGTGCAAAAAGATGTTGTGTTCCGTGACTTGGGACTTGCAGTTATCGACGAGGAGCAAAGGTTCGGTGTGGCTCAAAAGGAGCGTTTTAAGGAAGTATGCAAAAATGTTGATGTGCTTACGCTTTCGGCAACACCTATTCCGAGAACGCTTAATATGGCTATGAGCGGACTGCGTGATATGAGTGTAATTGAAGAGGCTCCCCACAACCGTCAGCCTGTACAGACCTATGTTCTTGAACACGACGAGGCTGTCATTAATGAGGCAGTTCGCCGTGAATTAAGGCGAGGCGGACAGGTGTTCTATCTTCATAATGATGTCGGCACAATCGAGTCGACAGCGGCAAAAATTATGGAGGCCGTGCCTGAGGCTAAGGTCGGTATCGGTCACGGAAAGATGAAAGAGAATGAGCTGAGCGAAGTGTGGCGGAGTATGCTTGAGCAGGAAATTGATGTGCTTGTTTGCACTACAATTATAGAAACAGGCGTTGACCTGCCTAATGCAAATACGCTCATAATTGAAAATGCTGACAGAATGGGACTTTCACAGCTGCATCAGCTTAGAGGCAGAGTCGGCAGAAGCTCAAGGCGAGCCTATGCCTACTTTACATTCAGGGGAGGCAAGGTGCTGACGGAAATTCAGCAAAAAAGGCTTGCGGCTATCAGAGAATTTACTGAATTCGGCAGCGGTTTTAAAATTGCAATGCGTGACCTTGAACTCAGAGGGGCAGGCAATGTTATGGGTGCTCAACAGCACGGACATATGTCGAGTGTGGGATATGATATGTATCTCAAATTACTTGAAGAGGCTGTTAATGAGGAAAAGGGCAATAATAAACAAAGTGCTGATTTGGACTGTCTGGTTGATATTTCTGTAGACGCTCATATTCCCGAGAAATATGTTGAGAGTCTTACTCTGCGTCTTGATGTTTACAGGCGAATTGCCGACATCAGAAGCTTGGAGGACAGCGAGGATGTCAAAAATGAACTGCGTGACCGTTTTGGCGAAATCCCAAAGTCGGTGCTTGGACTTATTGACATTGCACTCATACGAAATAAGGCGAATTCTATGGGCGTTTATGAAATCAGACAGAACGAAAGTAATATGATTATATATGTCAAGGAGATAAAGTCACCTGTTGTGGCTGATATTTTGATTGCGCTTAACGGCAAGGCATTGCTTAATGCAAAGGGTAACAAGCCGTATGTAAGCGTGAAATCAGGCAACGGTACGGCATCGCTTGACCTGCTGAAAAGAATATTTAAGGTTGATACTAATATCAACTAATAGCTTTTAATCAAAAATTGGTATGAATAACAGCTTTATACCGTGAGTGTTTAAAAAAATTTATTTATTTTTTTCAAAAATGTAGACATTTCTCAAAAAATTGTGTATAATTACAAAGTACGCAAACTGGAAAAGTGTTTTTTCGGTTTGAATTTTTATAATTTGATAAGGACGGTAATTTTTATGAAGTCAAATTTGAAAATCGGTTCATTTTTGCTTGCAGTGCTTATGTGCCTGACAGCAGTTTTTGCTGTTGGATGTGTGCCTACAAGTCTTAACAAGGAATGGGCTTATAAAACAGCAGATAACGAGCTTGCAATCGGTGTGTATATCTACTCACTCAACCTCGCTTATTCACAGGCACAGTCATATGCATCAGATCAGCTTGATGATTACAGCACAGCTAACAGCGATTGGCTTGATAAGGAAATCACAGATGATGACGGCAATAAGCAGGTTGCTAAGGACTGGATTAAGGAACAGGCTGAAACAATGTGCAAGAGTTATCTTGTAATTGATGAGTTGTTAGCAAAGGCAAATGTAACTTTAAGCACAGCTGACACAGCTGCTGCTGAAGATCAGGCTGAAACATATTGGAATGTTGGTCAGTATGCTGCATACGGCTACATTATGCCAATGAAGGATGATTTGGAGCCATATGGTATTTCTCTTGAAAGCTTTGCGTATGTAACAACACTTTACAGCACAAAATACGCAAAGTTATTTGATAGTACTTATGGCAAGGGTGGCTCACAAGAGGTAACTGACAGCGAACTTACAGAATTCTTTAAAGAGAATTATGTTGATTACAGCTATGTTACTGTAAATCTTTACGAGTCAACAACTGATGAAAGCGGCACTGCAAAAGATACAGCACTTTCTGATGAGGCAGCAAAGAAGCTTACAGATGAAATGGATGGCTATGCTAAGGACATTAACAACGGTTCTTCTTTTGAAACTGTAATCAATAAGTATATAGAAAATAACAACCTTGAGTCTGACCCTTCAGTTTCTAATGTTGAAAACATTAATTCTTCTTCACTTGGTGAAGATGTTCTTAATGCTCTTAAGGAACTAAAAAATAATAAAGCTACAACATTAAAGGTTGGCAGCGGCGACAGTGCAGTTTATTATTTGATTTATAAAAATGACATTAACAACGATGTTGATGATTATATTAAGAGTGATACAAACAGAACTACAGTTCTTTCTAATATGAAGAGCGATGACTTTAAAGATTATATTAAGGATTTGGCAGATAAGCTTGAGTGCGAGGCTAATACTTCTGTAATTGATAAATACAAGGCTGATTTGTTCTTTGTAGCAGTAGAAGAAACAACATCAGCTGATGATGCAGACTCAGAAGAATAACGGTTTTACCGTTTATCGTAGTAAAGGAGAATCTGTATGAGCAGAAAGAATAAACTATTAATAGTTCTTTTATCTGTAATATTTTGTTTTTCCGTATTTTCACTCAGTGCTTTAGCAGTTAGTGATGATGAAGGCCAAGGCGGATATTCTGATGTGACACCGGGAGACGAACAAGGTGGAGACCAGGGGAACGGCGACGAAAATGTAGACATTCCTCCGGAAGAAAGTGGCAGTGACTCCGATAATAATGACAATAATGCCGGTGATAACAATAGCGATTATCCCGATGAAAACAATGGCAACGATAACAGCGGTGATAATAGCTACGGTTATGGTGATAACAATAATAACGGTTATTCTGATAATAACGGTGGCTATGATAGCAACTACAACTACTCTGACTATAATGGCGGATATGAAGGTCAAAGCGGTTATGAGCAGATAGAAGAATATTACGGTGATTATTCGTATGTTGGCGGTGGACAAACCTATATTCCTCCGGAAAATATTGCTCCCTCAGCTTCGCTCTACGATTCAAAGGGATCAATTAATGAAAAAACTTTGAACAACAGTGATTGGAATGATATTGCAGAAAGACTAAAGAATACAAGCAACAGTGATGACGACGGTGATGACTTTGCTTTTATTCAAAAAAATAACAGCAATTCCGATAATGGCGGTTGGATGCTGATTGCAAGTATACTATGTTTTGCATTTAGTGCGGCAGGTATTGTGTATTTTATTGTTTTGACTGTTCAAAACAAAAAGAAATGCAGCTTTGCGTCAGCAACAGATAACGGCAGAGTTTCAAAATCAAGTGCAGGTCGTGATTACTATGGTGACGGCTACAAGTCAAATTCACGCAAAAGTTCAAATAGATACAGTAAATTTGATACTGCTGAGGTTACATTGCCGAAAAGTACACAGGGCAAAAGATATAAAAACGATATCAGACGCTATAAATAATTCAATTTATCCCCCCCTCTTTCTATATGAAAGCGGGGGTTTTTTTACGCTTCACAAGTTCGCTTTAACATGTAACCGTTTTTTTTTACTTTCGCTTCATAAGTTTAGTGGAATTTATAATGCAGTATCCCGAAATTTATACTTTTGTTATATAGTGAACATCATTATTTAATATCAAATTTGCGATTGTGATTATTGATTGTTCCCAAACAACAAAAGTTTATCTTCGGGTCGCAACGAGTACAAATCAAAACAAACTTCTGAAGCGTAGAAAAAATATTTACTTTTGTGCTTTTATGTGTTAAAATTTTACTGTATGAAAACTGCGAATGCCAAGGAGGAATTCAACTTGAATTCAAAGTTAAAAAATAAGTCAACCGACTATTTGTTCAAGGCTATTCTTTCCCTTGATAATGAGGAAGAATGTTACAGATTTTTTGAGGATTTATGCACAAGTGCAGAGCTTAAGGCAATGTCACAGCGTCTGGTTGTTGCAAAAATGCTTAAAGAAAAAAAGGTTTATACTGAAATTGTCAAGGAAACCGGTGCATCAACCGCAACCATCAGCCGTGTAAAGCGTGCTTTGTTTGACAATGACACATACGGCTACTCTCTTGTGCTTGATAAGATGTCTGACGGAGATGATTTTTGATGCCAAGTTATGTTTCTTTCGCTCAATTTTATGACGGTTTGATGGAAGATGCAAACTACAAAGAGCGTTGCGACTATATTTTGGAGCTTGCTAAGCGTCATAACCACGAAATGGGTCTGACGCTTGATCTCGCCTGCGGCACAGGAAGTCTTACCCGTGAGCTTTGTAGGAGAGGCGTTGATGTGTATGGCATAGACGCAAGCTCTGAAATGCTTTGTGAGGCGATGCAGAAGAGTATGGAGGAAGGTCTTGATATTCTGTTCTTAAGACAGAAAATGCAGGAGCTTAATCTGTATGGAACAATAAATACCTGTATTTGCACTCTGGACAGCATAAATCATATGACAAGGGTAGAGGATGTCAGAAAGGCTTTTGATCGTGTAGGCCTTTTTATGGATAACGACGGACTCTTTGTTTTTGATGTAAATACGGTTTATAAGCATCAGGAGGTGCTTGCCGATAATACATTTGTGCTTGAAAATGACAAGGTGTACTGCGTGTGGCAGAACAGCCTTGAAGATGATTGCGTTGTAAACATCACCCTTGATTTTTTTGAGAAAGAGAATGGCGTGTATTATCGCTCAGGTGAATCTTTCAGTGAAAGAGCGTACAGTGACGAGCTTTTGCGTAATTTGCTTGCTGAGGCGGGTTTTGAGGTTGAGGCAGTATACGGAGATGTGTCATTTAAAAAGCCTGAAATAGACGAACAGAGAGCCATATATGTGGCACGAATGAGAGTGTCACGAAACAGTGAATAACGAGAGGTAAAAAATGGATAAAATAATTCGTTGTATAACATCAGACGGTGCAGTTATGGCATCGGCTATTGATGCGTCAGATATAGTATTTACAGCCAATAAGTTGCACCATTTGTCACGCAGTGCAACAGCAGCACTTGGCAGACTTCTTTGTGCAACATCAATGATGGGAGCACAGCTTAAACAAAAAGACGCTATAATTAATTTGCGTGTAATGGGTGACGGTGAGCTTGGCCCTGTAATTGCAGTAGGTGACAGCAAGGGCAATGTGCGTGGATATGTCGGTGACAGCAACTGTCCGACAGAATATTACGGCAACGGTAAAATCAATGTAGCAAAGGCTGTCGGCAAGAACGGCACATTAAGCGTTATGCGTGATTACGGTTCGGGAGAACCGTATATCGGTCAGGTTGAGCTTGTAAGCGGTGAAATTGCCGAGGATATTACAAACTATTATGCTACAAGCGAGCAGATTCCTACTGTTTGTGCGCTCGGTGTGCTTATTGACAAGGAAAACAGCGAGGTTATGCTTGCGGGCGGTTTGCTTATTCAGTTGTTGCCAGGAGCCTTTGAAGACACAATAGAACAACTCGAAAAGAATATTGCAAAGCTTGAACCTGTTACTACAATGCTTGCAAAGGGTATGAGTATTCTTGATATCTGTAAAACTGCACTTGAGGGATTTGAGGTTGAGGTGCTTGACGAGAATCCTGTAAACTATGTATGCAGTTGTTCAAAGGAAAAACTCGAGAGACATTTTTGCACTTTAAGCAATGACGATTTGCGTTCACTGCCTGATGAAAACGGACGAGTAATTGCAAATTGTCACTTCTGCAACAAAAAATATATCTTTACAACAGAAGATATTGAGAGATTAATTGCGGAAAAAAGCCAGTAATAAAGCCATTTTACAGACGCAAAAGATAGTTTTTTAAAAAAATTAAAAAAATTTTAAAAAAAGTGTTGACATTTGCGTAAGTCTGTGGTATCATAATACCTGTCGCTGAGAGATACAGCAAACCGATACGAAGCGACAAAGGCATGTGGGAGCATAGCTCAGCTGGGAGAGCATCTGCCTTACAAGCAGAGGGTCACA
>JAFLSM010000051.1 GCA_022510955.1 Ruminococcus sp.
GATCAGACCCTTGCATATGAGGTAGACCAAATCAAGGTAGTGATTCCCACAGAGACAACGGATTTGTTAATAGAAGAGGATGAGGATTATGTCACGCTTATAACCTGCACACCTTATGGTGTTAACTCCCACCGCTTGCTTGTAAGGGGAACAAGAGTGCCTTATGTAGAAGAGGAATTTGAAGAATTAAGAGATAACACAGAGCCTGTTGAAAGCACCTGGATGGCTGAATATAAAAGAGCCTTGATTTTAGGCGCAGTAGTGCTGTCGACTATAATTGTGATTTTTGTTGTTCTGAGAATTTTACTTTCCAAACACAAAAAGAAAAAGGAAGAAAAACAAGTAAATTAATCTCATAATTCTCATAGTTTTTGAAAGGTAGACGCTATGAAAAAGGTTATAGCAGTTATCATTTTAATAGTCCTGTTGGTAGTCGGGGGAGGTATAGTAGGTTATCCCTTTATAAGCAACTACTTAATGAGCCAAAACCTCGACAGCGAGGTTCAGTCCTATCTGAATTCAGCGTCACAGCTTAGCCAAGACCAATATGACGAAGAATTAGAAAAAGCCAAAAAGTATAATGAGGGTCTTATAGGTAATGTTAATGTGGGAGATCCTTTTGGAGAACAGCCTGAAACCGACGATAATTATTATGATTTACTGAATGTTAACGGTACTTCGGTAATGGCAGTTATAGAAATTCCTGCGATAGATGTAAGATATCCTGTTTATCACGGCACAGGCAAAAGTGTTTTGGATAAAGGAGTAGGTCATTTAAAAAACACCTCTCTGCCTATAGGCGGTAAAGGGACGCATTCTGTGCTGACAGGTCATACAGGGTATTCACAAGCAAAGCTTTTTACCGATCTTGACAAGCTTGAAAACGGTGATGTTTTTTATATAACTGTTTTAAAAGAAACCCATGCATATCAGGTTGACCAGATCAAAGTGGTATTGCCGACAGATACTTCGGATTTGCAAATTGATTCCGAGGAAGATTATGTAACTCTCGTTACTTGTACTCCATACGGC
The DNA here is from genome assembly GCA_022510955.1 of Ruminococcus sp. Classification (GTDB taxonomy): domain Bacteria; phylum Bacillota; class Clostridia; order Oscillospirales; family Acutalibacteraceae; genus Ruminococcoides. The sequence continues at coordinate 1,033 of JAFLSM010000051.1, forward strand.
GTCAATTCTCACAGATTGCTTGTTCGAGGAACCAGAATTCCTTTTGTTGAATCGGAGAAAGAAAAATCTGAGCCTGTAAGTGTTACAAAAAGCACATGGAATGACGAATATATGTCTGCAATTATCATAGGTAGCTCTGTAATGATAGGCATATTAATTGTTTATGTGTTAATCAGGGTAGTAATTAAACAAATAAGAAAGAGAAAATGTAATGAGTAAAAAAACTATTCTGAAGTTTTTCGCATATATTCTTGTTGTTGTTATGTTTTTAGTGGGACTGTTAATTTTTACATATCCGCTTTTGTCGGGGTATGTGTCAGATAGAAACACAGCAACATATATCGAAGGCTTTGAAAATATGAAAAGATCATATACCCAAGCAAAACAGTCAAACAACAGCGATGGTTCTTCCGAGAGCGATGTGGACACAGAAGCTTTAGAGGGCGTGGATACAGAAACTCTAAATGGTGTGGATACAGAAACTCTAAATGGTGTGGGTGTGTCCACAGAAGCATTAGACGCTTTGTATAAAGAAATGCAAAGCTATAACCTTGATATTTACAAAAACGGTCAGGAAGGATTGTGTGACGCATGGGCATATGAGCAGTCGAGTATTGATTTGTCTCAAAAAGGCATATATAACGGAGTAGTGGGAGTTCTGCGAGTACCCAAAATGAACAATCTGGAAATGCCCATACTGTTGGGAGCTTCAAGAAATAACATGTCATTAGGAGCAACACAGCTGGGACAAACATCAATGCCTATAGGCGGAAATAATACGAACTGTGTTTTGGCAGGTCATAGAGGCTGGAACGGTGCCAGATACTTTTTGGATATTGAGCAAATGGAAATCGGCGATATGGTGTACATTGAAAATTTATGGGACACTTTATCGTACAAGGTGACCGATATTAAAATTATTTACCCAGACGATATCGAAAAAATACTCATTCAAGAGAATAAAGATATGGTAACGCTTTTTACATGCCACCCTTATTGGGCAAGCACATACAGATATGTAGTTTACTGTACCAGAGTAAGCGAAGAAGAACAGACCTCAACCGCCACTTCTACCGAAACTGCTACTTCTTCCAAAACTGACACTGCTATTGAATCAGATGTTACCACCGCCATAGAACTTCCGCAGGAAATAGGCGATTCTGTTGTAACTAACGATGAAACCTCTAATACAAGAATTTTCTTGGAAAGATTTTCTTATATAGTGATACCGTTAATACTTATGGCATTGCTTATTGTATTATTAGCAGTAAATAGAAGAAATAGAAGTTAGCATATGATCTGGACTTACTTTGTAGAAAAACCTCGGAATTAAAGGGAACTTAATTCCGAGGTTTTGATATTTGCACTTCAGCATTCTTTTACTATTTGTATCGCATACTTAATAAAATAGTCATTTTAGATATAATAGACTTAAAGGATTGATTTTGTGAAAGAAAAGAAATATTATATTTATGGTACAGCGTAATCGGTACAGAAACAGTAATTGTACCATTCATAAATAAAGATTTCAAAATGGCAGTGACGACTGAATTATGAAGCAAGCGAGGTGTTAAAATGAATGAAAACAGAATTAGAATAAGCGATATAGCTGAGGAATTAGGTTTAAGTACAGCGACGGTGTCTTATGTCCTTCATGGAAAAACCGATAAAGTATCGGACAGAACAGTACGACGGGTTTTGGCTCTTTTGGAGGAACGCAAGTATCTTCCCGGTGTGGCAGATCTGTTGCTCGGTCAGAATTCATCTAAAATCGTAGGTGTTGTAGTCAATGATCATGAAAAGTATGAGGACCATCCTTTGGAGGACGCATTTATCGCTTCTGCACTGAATGCGCTCTCCGTTGAAACGGTGAAGAACGATTTACAGTTGATGGTAAGAAAGATTTCTAATTTGGAGGAAATCATCTCTTTCTCTACTATGTGGAATTTGGAGGGACTTGTCCTAATTGGTTTCTGCGCTCAGGACTACGGTCATCTGCGAGAACATATGCGTATTCCCTTCGTGGTCTATGACGGTTGTGGAGTCACTGCAGAACGTACTTGTTGCATTAACATAGATGACTATCAAGGCGGATTTCTTGTAGGAGAGTATTTCAGGGAGAGTGGTCATCGGCACGCACTGTGTATTTCAGACAACGACATTGATATGGATAGGGAACGCTGGAAAGGCTTTTGTGATGGATTTGGATTGAAAGGTGCGGGGCTAATGCTGGTTCCACTGCAAAAATCGGCTAGGAAAAGTTTTTATATGGATAATCTTAACAAAATCAGGGAGTATACCGCTATCTTTGCGGTTTCCGATTACTATGCTGCCGACCTGATGCACTTTCTCAGCGAACAGGGAATTTCCGTACCGGATGAAATATCAGTGGCAGGTTTTGACGACACACCTTTGTGCCACATGGTTTATCCCTCTCTTACCTCAGTACGGCAGGATACGGCACTACGTGCTGAAATTGCCATAGAAAAATTGCGTCAGTTAAAGTTGGGAAAGCATACAGAGCTATCAGTTACAATACCTGTAACGCTCATTGAAAGGAACAGCACTCGCTCTTTTATAAAAAACTAACAAAAAACGTGACAGATTTTTGTTAGTGGTTACGCATTTAAGTTTTGCATCTAAGCTCATGCCATCTTATAATGGTGTTGATAGGGGGCAAATTTAAATGAAACAAGAAAGATTTTTCTATTCAGTGTGTCGTTTGGCTATTCCGGTGGCACTCCAGTGCTTGCTACAGGCATCGTTTAGCGTACTTGACCAAGTCATGATTGGACAGATGGGCAGTGTAGATGTTGCAGCTGTGGGGTTGGCTGCCAAATTTACAAGCATCTTTACCGTTATGGTTTCGGCGGTAAGTACGGTAGCAGGAATTATGATATCCCAGTATTTGGGACAGAAAAACAATGGCGAGGTTCGTAAGAGCCTAGCGATGAATATGATAGGAGCAGTTGGACTTGCAGTACTTTTTACGGTGCTATGTACGATGATTCCCACGCAAATCATGGGTCTTTACACTCCCGATAAGGAAACAATAACGGCTTCGGCAGGATACATGACTATTGTATCGGCAACATTTTTGCCTGTGGCAGGGGCAACTTTGCTCTCCACTGTGCTTAGGTGCATGGAAAAGGCGTCGCTACCTATGTACGCAAGCTTTGTGGCGGCAATCATAAATACAGCATTGAATTATCTCCTTATATTTGGAAAATTCGGTTTTCCCGTTATGGGAGTTACAGGTGCGGCGATAGCAACGGTTATAGCACAAGCTGTTAATTTTCTGCTGATTTTTCTTATGTATCGGAAATATAGAAATAGCTTAAAAGTATCTAAGGATGCTGATAAATCTAAAGTACGGCTTAATTGGCCTCAGTATGTATCAATGCTTATTCCGATCCTTATATGCGAATTTATGTGGAGTCTTGGCGAGAATGTTTACGCTGCAATTTACGGGCATCTCGGAACGGATTCTACTGCCGCTATGACGCTCCTTAACCCAATACAGGGGTTAGTGATCGGTGCTTTGAGTGGTCTGTCACAAGCTGCGGGCGTTATTGTCGGAAAGCTATTGGGAAGCGGGGATAGGGAAAGAGCCTATATAGCCTCAAAAAAGCTAATTCTATACGGTTTTATTGGCTCACTGTTTTTCTCTGTCATAGTGGTTTTGGTAAAACCTTGGTATGTATTGTTGTATCAGGTGGAAGAACCTGTCAAGTTGCTTGCCGGACAGATCATGGTTGCCTATGCCATGGTTGCGCCCTTCAAGGTGCAGAATATGATTGTGGGCGGTGGCGTAATCCGCAGTGGAGGAAAGACGTCATATGTCATGGCGATTGATCTGATTGGTACTTGGGTATTCGGCGTGCCGCTTGGTTTGATGGCGGCGTTTGTATTTCATCTCAGTATTCCCTATGTGTATTTCATACTCTCTCTGGAGGAGTGTATCCGCTTTGGTATATCAGTTGTTGTTCTGCGTAGGAAGAAGTGGATGCAGAGCTTAGAGGCAACCAACACACCTTAATTACGAATGTGCCTATAAAAAATATTGTAATCACAATTAAAAAATTGCCCGATAAAACGCAGATTAATATTGTAAATAACCACATGTAAAATTTATGGTAGTACGGGTTGAAAATTATAATCAGAAGTGGTACAATATAAAAAGCTAAAAAGCTAATTAATTTAAAATAATTCCAACTGAAAGGATGAAATACATATGAAAAGCGGAGTTTTGAAAGACGGCATCAATGCCGCTCCACAGCGTACACTTTTGCACGCTTTAGGTCTTACAGATGAAGAAATCAAAAAGCCTTTAATCGGTATCGTAAGTTCAAAGAACGATATCGTTCCTGGTCATATGAATATTGACAAGGTTGTAGAGGCTGTTAAAATGGGCGTTGCCCTTGCAGGCGGTGTTCCTATCGTATTCCCTGCAATCGCTGTTTGTGACGGTATTGCAATGGGGCACGAGGGTATGAAGTATTCACTTGTAACTCGTGAACTTATTGCCGATTCAACAGAGGCAATGGCTAAGGCACATGCTTTTGACGGTCTTGTTATGATACCAAACTGTGACAAGAATGTTCCGGGTCTTCTTATGGCTGCTGCAAGACTTAACATTCCTTCTGTTTTTGTAAGTGGCGGTCCAATGCTTGCAGGTCGTGTTGACGGCAAAAAAATCAGCTATTCAACTGTTTCCGAGGCTGTTTCCCGCTTTAAGGTTGGCGAGATTGACGAGGAAAAGTTAAGTGAATATGAAAACAACGCTTGCCCAACATGCGGTTCTTGCTCAGGTATGTTCACTGCAAACTCAATGAACTGTCTTACTGAGGTTATCGGTATGGGTCTTCAGGGCAACGGTACAATCCCTGCTGTATATTCACAGCGTCTTCAGCTTGCAAAGCATGCAGGTATGAAGATTATGGAGCTTGTTGAAAAGAATATCCGTCCTCGTGACATTATGACAGAAAAGGCATTCCAAAATGCTCTCACTGTTGATATGGCTCTTGGCTGTTCTACAAATACAATGCTTCACTTGCCTGCAATCGCTCATGAATGCGGAATCACACTTGATCTTGATATTGCAAACGGCATTTCTGCAAAAACTCCTAACCTTTGTCACCTTGCACCGGCAGGCGAGCACTTCATCGAGGAGCTCAACGAGTCAGGCGGTATATATGCTGTTATGCACGAGCTTACAAAGCTTGACCTTCTCCACACGGATATTCTCACATGCACAGGCAAAACTGTTGGTGAGAATATTGAGGGACGCGAAATTAAAAATACTGAGATTATCAGACCAATCTCTAATCCATATAGCACAACAGGCGGTATCGCAGTGCTCAAGGGCAATCTTGCTCCTGACGGCTGTGTTGTTAAGAGAAGCGCTGTTGCTGAAGAAATGATGCACCATAAGGGCAATGCAAGAGTGTTTGACTGCGAAGAGGATGCACTGAATGCAATTTATGATGGCAAAATCAACGCAGGAGATGTTGTTGTTATCCGTTATGAAGGTCCAAAGGGTGGCCCGGGTATGCGTGAAATGCTCAACCCAACCTCTGCAATTATGGGCAGCGGTCTTGGCAACTGCGTTGCACTTATCACAGATGGTCGTTTCTCAGGTGCAACAAGAGGTGCTGCAATCGGTCATGTTTCTCCTGAGGCAGCAGTAGGCGGTCCAATCGCACTTATTGAAGAGGGCGATACAATCGAAATTGATATCCCTGCAAATACAATCAATGTTCTTGTTTCTGATGAAGAACTTGCAAAGCGTAAGGCAGCATGGACTCCTCGTCAGCCAAGAATTACAACAGGCTATCTCTCAAGATACGCTAAGCTTGTTACTTCAGGTGCACAGGGTGCTGTTCTTGACTAATTTTATATATTTTTAACAAACAAACCACCGTGACTCTGGTTATAACTTGTAACAAATATCAAAATTTAAGCATATTGCACAATTCACCCCTTGCTCGTTTGGGCAAAGGGTGAATTTTTTTATTTTACATAAATCATCTTGTATAAATTATACAAATATGATATAATAATCAAAGATTAATTTAAATATTTATGCAAAATGTTTTATATATTTCGATATTTCTACAAAATGAAAGGAGTTTTTAGCATTGAAACAATATGACGCTAAAAAAATATTGAACATTGCACTTGCGGGTCACGCAGGTTGCGGTAAGACTTCTGTTGCAGAGTCAATACTATATCTTTCCAAGACGAGTGAAAGACTGGGAAAGATTGAAGACGGCAATACAACACTTGATTTTGACAGTGAAGAGATTAAGCGACAGGCATCAATTATGACAGCCGTTGCACCGGTTGAATGGAAAAATACAAAAATTAATCTTATTGATACTCCCGGTCTTTTTGATTTTGCAGGTGGTCTTGCAGAGGGTATTCGTGCAGCTGACTCTGCTTTGATTGTTGTTTCCGGCAAGGATGGCATAAATGTCGGAACAGAAAAGGCAGTTGAAGCTGCAACAAAGGCAGGTCTTACAAAGATATTTTTCGTAAATGGTCTTTGCGACGAAAGTGCTCGTTTTTATCGTGTATTTGAGAGCTTAAAGGCAACCTTTGGTCCGTCCGTTTGTCCTGTTGTTGTACCGTATATAGTTGACGGTCAGGCTAACACTTATGTTAACTTGTTTGATTATAAGGCTTATGAATATTCAACCGACGGTGCAGTAAAACAAACCGCACTTCCTGATATGGGCAATCGTCTTGAAGGTTTGCGTGAAGCTATCAAAGAGGCTGTTGCCGAAACAAGCGAAGAGCTTCTTGAAAAGTTCCTTATGGGTGAGGAATTTACCCCTGAAGAAATTATTCTCGGCGTAAGCCAGGGCGTAAAGGACGGTACAATCTGTCCTGTATTCTGCGGTGATGCTCACAACACTTTTGCTATAGACCAACTTCTTAACAGCCTTACTTGGCTTGCTCCATCAGCAGCCGATAAGAGTGAAGAAATTGGTGTTGACCTTGACGGTGAGCCTGTTGAGATTAATGTTAATTCAAACGCTGCGGCTGCCGCAATCGTATTTAAAACAGTTGCTGATCCGTTTATTGGCAGACTATCATATATTAAGGTTATTTCAGGTAAAATCAGTCCTGACACACCGATTGTCAATATGCGTACGGGCTCTCAGGAGCGAATCTCCAAGGTGCTTACAATATGCGGTAAAAAGCAAAGTGATTCAGATTATATAGGTGCAGGTGATATAGGTGCAATACCTAAGCTTGTCAACGCAAAAACAGGTGATACCCTTTGTTCACCGCTTCGCAAGGTAGTGCTTGACGGAATTGACTATCCTGTGTCATCTTATACAATGGCTATTTATCCAAATAACAAGGGTGATGAAGATAAGGTTGCACAGGCTTTGTCAAAGCTTGCTGACGAGGATCCTACAATTAAGTTTGAAACTAATCACGAAACTCACGAAATGCTTATTTCTGGAATTGGTGAACAACACCTTGAAATTGTAATTTCACGATTAAAGTCAAAATACAATGTTGACGCAACTCTTCAAAAGCAAAAGATTGCATATCGTGAAACTATCCGCAAAAAAGTTTCTGCACAAGGCAGATACAAAAAGCAGTCAGGCGGTCACGGTCAGTTTGGCGATGTATGGATTGAGTTTGAGCCATATGATTGTGAGGGCATAGAATTTGCCGAGCGTATTGTTGGCGGTTCTGTTCCAAAGAACTTTTTCCCTGCCGTTGAAAAGGGCTTGCGTGAATCAATCAAGAAAGGTGTTCTTGCAGGATTCCCAACAGTAGGAATCAAAGCAACATTATACGACGGCTCATATCATCCTGTTGATTCTTCAGAAATGTCTTTCAAAACTGCGGCAAGCCTTGCATATAAAAACGGTATTCCAAATGCTTCTCCTGTACTTCTCGAACCGATTTACAGCCTTAAGGTTAAGGTTCCTGATGCAAATATGGGTGATGTAATGGGCGAGGTAAACAAGCGCAGAGGCAGAGTTCTTGGTATGAATCCGGCAGAAAAGGGAACACAGGTTGTTGAGGCTGAAGTGCCAATGGCAGAGATGTCCGACTTTTCTACATTTATTAAGCAAGCAACACAGGGAAGAGGTTCATACGAACTTGAATTTGCCCGCTACGAGGATGTTCCTGCAAACATTGCTCAAAAGGTTATTGAAAATGCAAAAGCAGACCTTGACGAATAGAGTTTAAATCATTATTAAAGGGTGGATTCTTCCACCCTTTATTTTACTTTATAGTAAACTGTTCGGAAACAGTCGGAAATAAAAGAGTTTTTTTATTTTGCGTTGTCTGCTCGAATATGTGCAGACAACTGACTGCTTAGTTATATAATTATATTTTTATTAGTATATTTAAAAAAGAAAATTTAAAATAAACTGTTGACAATTCAAATTATTAGTGTTATAGTAAATATAACATATGAATATATAATCATATGAACAATTAGATAAATAAAATTAAATCAATAGGAGGCAAACTATGGAAACAAAACTTAACTCAAACGAAATTCCTGAAATTGAGTTACTTTTTGAACTTGCTGATTTGTTCAAAGTATTCGGTGACTCCACACGACTTCGCATAATGGTGACAATATCCGAAAATGAAATGTCGGTTCTCAACATTGCAGAAACACTCAATATGGAGCAGAGCACAATCTCACACCAACTCCGTGTTCTACGACAGAATAAGCTTGTTAGGGTTCGCAGAGAGGGTAAACAGATTTATTATACGCTTGATGATGACCATGTAAAAAAGATAATTGAAATGGGACTTGACCATGTGCTTGAATAAGTAAGAGTTGAATGTAGGGGTTATTTATGAAATATACATTTATATTAAAAAATTTGAATTGTGCACATTGTGCAGGAAAAATTGAGCAAAAAATTGCTGAAACTAAAGGCTATGAAAATGTAAGCTTTAATTTTGCAACAAAACAATTAAATTTGTCGACAAACCGAAGCAATGTTAAGAGTGATATACAGTCAATTTGTGATAGCATTGAAGATGGTGTAACTGTTTTGGAAAATACAAAGTCTGAGCAAACAGAAGAGGAAAATTCAAAAATAAGCTTCATTCTTATGATTGTTGCTGCGGTTGTTGGTGTGTCAGCACTTGCTTTAGAGTTTATTGTCGGAGATAGTGCGGTCTGGAGCTATTGGACTCAAATGGTGCTAAGCCTTGCAACAATTCTTCTTGCTGGCTATAAGACTTTTATCAAGGGTATAAAAAACATTTTCAAGCTTCGTTTTGATGAAACTGCACTTCTTACAATAGCAGTTATTGCCGCTTTTTGCATAGGTGAATTTGTTGAGGCAGCAATGGTAACAATTCTCTTTGCTGTAGGCGAGTTTATTGAGGATAAAGCAGTTGACGCCTCAAGACGAGATATTGAGAAACTTGCAAAAATTCGTCCTGATACTGCAACATTGCTTATAGATGGAGTAGAAACTGTTGTTCCTGCCGAGCAAATTTCGGTTGGCAGTACAATCATTGTAAAGCCATATGAGCGTGTTCCTCTTGACGGTGTCATAATCAGTGGTACAACTACCCTTGACAAATCTGCACTTACAGGTGAAAGCGTGCCTGTTGATTCAACAGTCGGCAGTGAGGCTTTAAGCGGTTCAATTAATGGCAGTTCATTAATACAAATTAAGACAACAAAGGAATTTGGCGACAGCACAGCAACAAGAATTATAAAGCTTGTAGAAGACGCCGCCGCACAAAAGGGAAAGAGTGAAAAACTTATTTCTCGTTTTGCGGCTATCTATACACCAATCGTAATTGCTATTGCAGTGATTATTGCGGTGGTTCCTCCTGTTTTGGGATTGGGTGCATTTAATGAGTGGCTCTATCGTGCTCTCGTTTGTTTGGTTGCTTCCTGTCCGTGTGCAATCGTAATTTCAGTTCCTCTTGCATATTATTCGGGTATTGGTGCGGCATCGGAAATCGGAATTCTTATAAAGGGCGGAAAATACCTTGAGGCTCTTTCAAAGGCAGATACTTTTGTTTTTGACAAAACAGGCACACTGACAACAGGAAGATTGAGTGTAAACAAAGTAACGGTATTTTCAAATCTTGACAGTGAAGAGGTTCTTGCACTTGCTGCAAGTGCAGAAAAATATTCATCACACCCAATCGCTGCTGCAATTCGTGAAAAAGCTGTTGGTTTAAAACTTCCGGAGCTTTCAGATTATAGTGAAAGTGCAGGTCACGGAGTTTCTGCAAGCTATGAGGGCAAAAAATTTGAGTGTGGCAGTACAAAAGTTTTGACAGCAGAGCAAAAGAGTAAATATGCAGGCACTGATGCATCGGTATTTGTTGTGCTTGACGGTTCTGTAATCGGAGCAATAAGCGTAACTGACACCGTAAGAACAGAGGCAAAAAATGTAATATCACAGCTTCATAGCCTTGGTGTTAAGAATACCGTGATGCTTACGGGCGACTCAAAGTCAAATGCACAAAGAGTATGTGATGAAATCGGTATGAGTGACTACAATGCAGAGCTTATGCCTGCCGATAAGTTGACACAGCTTAATTCTTATAAAGAAAAATCTAAAGCTACCTGCTTTGTAGGTGACGGAATCAATGATGCCCCCGTGCTTACTGCCAGCGATTGCGGAATTGCTATGGGACTTGGCAGTGAGGCAGCGATTGAAGCATCTGATGCAGTTCTTGTATCAGACACGCTTGAACAGCTACCGAGTGCAATAAAACTTTCTCGCAAAGTTATGAACACAGTGCGAACTAATATTATATTTGCACTTACAATCAAGTCGCTTGTAATCATTCTTGCCGCTCTCGGAATTGCCGCAATGTGGATGTCAGTTATTGCAGATACTGGTGTCAGCGTTGCTTGTGTACTCTATGCCTCAAGACTTCTTAAGAAAAAGAAATAGCAGCCGGTGGGCTGTACCTATCCGAGCAGATAGAATGTATTTTTTATAAACCTTATGTGTTCGACTGTTATGTATGAGCAATTTCCTATAGTGTAAAAAAACGGTATCAAATCTGATACCGTTTTTTATTTTAAATATAATTGTATTTTTTCCTTTTTATTCTCAAAAATACTGTAGTTACAATCATCGACATAAACTCTGCAATCACAACCGACAGCCAAATGCCGTTGATTCCTAAAAACAGAGGTAGTAAAAAAATTGAAATGATTTGGAATAACAGTGAACGAGAGAATGAAATTGTTGCTGAAATTCCTCCGTTTCCAAGTGCCGTAAAAAAAGATGAGCCAAAGATATTAAATCCGCACAAAAGATATGAAATTGAAAACAGCATAAATCCATTGTGCGTCAGTTCAAACAGTCCCTTGTCATATCCGACAAAAATTGATATCAGAGGATATGCAACTCCTTCTGCAACAAGTGTAAGAATAAGTGCAAGTGCTGAAATTATTATTAAGCTTTTTTTGAACATATTCTTAAGTTCACTAATGTTTTGTGCACCGTAATTATATCCTATAATCGGAGCACTGCCTATGGAATATCCAAGGAAAATAGCGATAAAGATAAAGTTTACATACATAATCACGCCATATGCAGCAACACCGTCCTCGCCGACTAAATTCATCAGTTGTATATTATAAAGCATATTTACAAGTGACATCGACACATTTGTCATCAGCTCAGACGAACCGTTTGTACTAGCTTTGAGCAGTACTCTGCCCATAAACTTTGTTCTGCCGAGTTTTAGCAGGCTTTTATTTTTGCGTGAAAAATAAATAATAGGGAACAGACCGCCAAAAGTTTCACTCGTTGCAGTTGCAATAGCAGCACCTGCAATTCCAAATTTAAATACTCCGATAAGAATAAAGTCCATCAGAATGTTGATACATCCGGCAGTTACTGTAACCGCAAGCCCGATTTTTGTTTTTTCTGCTGTAACAAAAAGAATTTGAAACACATTTTGTAACATAAACATTGTAAGTGATACAAATAATATTCTCGAATACAGAATACAGTTGCCGAGCAGTTGTCCTCTTGCTCCAAGGGTGTAGGCAATAGGTTCAATGAAAATCTGCCCTAATATTGATATTACTATTCCTGCGACAATTACCGAATATATAAGCAGAGAAAAATATTGATTTGCACGCTCGTTGTCGCCCTCACCAAGTGTTTTTGCAACTAATGCACTGCCTCCTGCACCAATCATAAATCCAATGGTACTAAGAATCATCAACAGCGGCATAATAAAATTTACGGCGGCAAATTCGGTTTTGCCAACATAGTTCGAAACAAACAATCCGTCAACCACACCGTAAATAGATGTAAAAATCATCATTACAATCGACGGCAAAACAAACCGTAACAGCCTTTTATATGTAAAATGATCGGACAATTTAATCTCCATAAAATCTCCTTATTATAATAAATTTCGATTATGATTTAATTATTTATTTAAGCCGTCAAAATCTTTGATTTTGGTAACGGCGTGAGGTTATTATATCATTAATTATTGTGCAAAGCACAATATATTGCCGTAGGCAACGAAAACGCAGTTTTCGTAAATTATGATTCAATGTTCTCTCAGCCGTCAAAATCTTTGATTTTGGTAACGGCGTGAGGTTATTATATCATATACCAACTTTAAGTCAAGAAAATACACTGCCTTTTGCGTTTAATAATAACATTTATTTAAAATTATTATAAGAAATCAGCATAAAAAACGGATTTCCTCCATAACGAGAAAATCCGTTTGTTTTTTACTTTAAGAAAATTGCTCGAAAACAGTCGGGAACAAAAGAGTGTTTTTATATGATGCTATCTGCTTGGATATGTGCAGTTCACCGACTGCTTTTATTGATTTACAAGATTCGGTAGTTCATCCTGACTTAATATATCCTCAATATGAGCCATAGCCTCATCATCAAATTTCTTGTTCTTGAAGTAATACTGCTTGTCTTCATCAGTGATTTTTCTAATGACCTTTGCAGGATTACCAGCAACAACAGACCACTCGGGCACATTTTTTGTTACTACACTTCCTGCCGCAACAACGGAGTTGCTTCCAATAGTAACATCAGGAAGTATAATACTGTTTCCGCCAATCCATACATTGTCGCCGATAGTAACGGGAGCACCGTATTCGTAGCCTGTTTTTCTTGCATCAGCGTGTACAGGATGTCCTGCTGTATAAATGCTGACATTTGGTGCTATCAGCACATTATCACCGATTTTTACTTTAGCAACATCTAAGATTGTGCAGTTGTAGTTTGCAAACAAATTCTTGCCGACCTCAATATTAAAACCGTAATCGCAATAAAAAGGCGGATTAATCCAGGCATTCTCAGATTTGCCCAAAAGCTCCTTAACAACTGCTTGCAGACCTTCAAAGTCACTTCTGTCCATTGTATTCAGCTTTTGAGTAAGCTCACGAGCCTTTTTCTGCTGGTCCATAACAGACTTATCCGATATATAAGCCATTCCATTGTTTCTTCTTGTAATATTGTCCATAAAATCACTCCTAAAATTGAGATCATCTTTACAATAATATATTTATTTGCAAAAGTCAATTACTTTTCGTGACAAATTGTATATACTAATACTAATCTTCAATAGTATAGCAGCTATCTTTCCGGTAGATTTTGTACTGTACTGCGTCCTTCTCCTTGACAGGCGTCAGCCTGCCAGCGTCGTCGTCCTTGTACAGCACAAAATCTGCTCGAAAATCTATTCTACTCTTCT
>JAFLSM010000052.1 GCA_022510955.1 Ruminococcus sp.
AGTTCTGATAATCTGCTGTATGCAGAATTTCTTCTGCCCTTTTAACCTGCTCTTCGGTAGGAACTTTTACACCATCAAGAGGATAATCCATTCCCAACTTCACCCATTTTGCAAGACCGAGAGTATGATAAGGTAAAACCTCAACACGCTCAACTGTCTTAAGTGTTGAAATGAATTGGTGCATTTTTTGCAGGTCATCTTCGCCGTCTGTAAGATTTGGCACAAGCACATGGCGAATCCACAATTTTGTACCGTTGTCTGACAGCCATTTTGCCATTTCAAGAATATTGGAATTTGTCCTACCTGTGAGAGCCTTGTGTCCCTCATCATCCATCTGCTTCAAGTCAAGCAAAACAAGATCCGTATATTCCATTAATGTCTTAAACTTCTCAAGCCAAGTCGGGTCGGTTGAAAAAGGTTGACCCGCTGTATCAAGAGCAGTGTGTACACCTGCATTTTTGGCAAGTTTGAAAAACTCAATCAGGAAATCAATTTGCAAAAGCGGTTCGCCTCCGCTGACGGTAACACCGCCGTTTGACTTCCAGTATTGCTTATATCTATAAGCTTTTTGCCAAAGCTTTTCTGCTGTCCATTCTTCTCCGCCTGAATGCCATGTTTCAGGGTTGTGGCAAAACTGACAACGCAGTGAACAACCCTGCAAAAACACAACAAATCTTACACCGGGACCGTCAACCAATCCAAAGGTTTCGAGCGAATGAACATATCCTTTAATATCTGAACTATTTGACATAATTACATTGTAGCGTGGCAAGTACGAGAAATAACGTCAAGCTGTTGCTCACGAGTAAGGTCGATAAACTTAACTGCGTAACCCGATACACGGATTGTGAAGTTAGCATACTCTTCCTTCTCAGGATGCTCCATAGCGTCGATGAGCTTCTCTTTGCCGAATACATTAACATTGAGGTGATGTGCACCCTGATCAAAGTAACCATCAAGAACCTGAACAAGATTGTTAACCTGCTCTTCTTCTGTGTGACCAAGAGCATCAGGATTGATTGTCTGTGTATTTGAAATACCGTCAAGAGCCCAGTGGTATGGAAGCTTTGCAACAGAGTTGAGAGAAGCAAGAAGACCGTTCTGCTCTGCACCGTATGCAGGGTTTGCACCAGGAGCAAGTGGCTCACCTGCTCTTCTGCCGTCAGGCATTGAACCTGTTGCCTTACCATATACAACATTTGAAGTAATTGTAAGAATTGATGTTGTAGGCTCTGAATCACGGTATGTGTGGTGCTTCTTAATCATATCAAGGAATGTCTTAAGCAACCAGAGAGCAATTTCGTCTGCTCTGTCATCATCGTTACCGTAGCGTGGGAAGTCGCCTGTTGTTACATAGTCAACTGCGATACCTGTTTCATCTCTGATAACCTTAACCTTTGCATACTTAATAGCACTCAATGAGTCAACAACATGTGAGAAACCTGCAATACCCGTTGCAAATGTTCTTCTTACATCTGTGTCGATAAGAGCCATTTCAGCAGCCTCATAGAAATACTTATCGTGCATATACTGAATGAGGTTTAATGTATTTACATAAAGACCTGCAAGCCAATCCATCATTCTTGTAAATGCAGGGATTACCTCATCATACTCAAGATATTCTGAAGTGATTGGACGGTATGCAGGACCGCACTGCTCACGAGTCATAAGATCAACACCGCCGTTGATTGAATAGAGCAAGCACTTTGCAAGGTTAGCTCTTGCACCGAAGAACTGCATTTCCTTACCTGTCTGTGTTGCAGATACACAGCAGCAGATTGAATAGTCGTCACCCCATACAGGCTTCATAACATCATCGTTCTCATACTGAACAGAGCTTGTTGTTACAGAAATCTTTGAAGCATACTTCTTGAAGTTTTCCGGCAATGCTGATGAATAGAGAACTGTGAGGTTTGGCTCCGGTGAAGGTCCCATATTCTCAAGAGTGTGGAGGAAACGGAAGTCGTTCTTAGTTACCATTGATCTGCCGTCCATACCAATACCTGCAACCTCGAGTGTAGCCCATACCGGGTCACCTGAGAACAGCTGATTATATGAAGGAATACGAGCAAACTTAACCATTCTGCACTTCATTACAAAGTGGTCGATAAGCTCCTGAGCCTCTGACTCTGTGATTGTGCCGTTGTTGAGATCTCTCTGAATATAGATATCAAGGAATGTTGATACACGACCAACGCTCATTGCAGCACCGTTCTGTGTCTTGATAGCTGCAAGATAGCCAAAGTAGAGCCACTGAACAGCTTCCTGAGCATTTGAAGCAGGCTCAGAAATGTCATAGCCGTACATTTTAGCCATTTCCTTCATACCGTTAAGAGCACGAATCTGCTTTGAAATCTCTTCACGAAGACGGATAACATCGTCAGTCATTGTACCGTCACCGCAATTTAAGAGGTCTTTCTTCTTCTCTGCGATAAGGAAGTCAATACCGTAAAGAGCAACACGACGATAGTCACCAACGATTCTGCCACGACCGTATGTGTCAGGAAGACCTGTGATGATGTGGTTGTGACGAACTGCCTTCATCTCAGGTGTATATGCGTCGAATACACCCTGGTTATGAGTTGTTGTGTATTCGTTGAAAATCTTGTGAAGTTCAGGGTCAGGCTCATAGCCGTTTGTTGTACAAGCCTGTTCTGCCATCTTGATACCGCCAAATGGCATAAATGCACGCTTTAAAGGTTTGTCTGTCTGAAGACCTACAACCTTTTCAAGATCCTTTGTTTCCTCGCTGATGTAGCCGGGTTTATGTGAAGTAAGAGTTGAAACAATGCTTGTGTCCATATCAAGAACACCGCCCTTTGCTCTCTCCTCTTTCTGTAACTGCTGAAGAATTCCCCAAAGCTTATCAGTTGCTTCTGTAGGTCCCTCAAGGAATGATGCATCGCCGTCGTATGGGCAATAGTTCTTCTGAATGAAGTCACGGGTGTTAACTTCTTTTTTCCAGATTGAACCTTCAAAACCTTCCCATTGTTTAAAATTACTCATAAAAATCCCCTTTCATATATAAACATTACTAAAAATTAGTATAGCAAATTAATTCACAAGCATGAGATAGTTTTTGTTATTGTTATTTTTCACAAAACTAATCATCAAGCTGTGTGTTTTTTATACAAGTTAGCACAAACTAACTAATTAGAAAAGACTAATTTCAGTTTTATCTCTGTATTAAATAAAGACTCCTTGAAATTGCGTTTGTATTATAACACACTATAGCTTACAGTTCAAGGTTTTTACGAATATTTTACAATATTTTTCGTTGAAATTTCTGTTAATTTTTCTTAATGAATTCACCTATTGACAAAAGATATAAAAATAATTTTAAAATTGTTAATTTTTTGACAAATAGGGTTATTCTTAGCTAACTAAAGTATAATAGTAATAATTCTCAATTTTATTCTATCATAAACCGCATAAATAAAGTTGTTCGTTTCTACTATATATGATATAATATAAATGAATAAATATACAGGGAGATTATAAAAATGAAAATATATCTTGCAAGTCCGTTTTTTAATGAAAAAGAACTTGAAAATGTGCAAAAAGCAGAAGAAATTCTGATGCGCAGAGGCTTTGATGTATTCAGTCCAAGACTTAACGAGGTGCGAAATGACGAGAACACTCAGCAAAGCTGGTGGTCAAAAGAAACATTTATGAACGATAAAAGGTTTATTGACTGGGCAGATGTTGTAGTTATGCTATATTACGGCGGATACAGTGACAGCGGCACTGCGTGGGAGTGTGGCTATGCGTACGGAACAAACACACCTGTTGTTGTGGTGCATCTCGGCAATGATTCTAATTTAATGATACACGAGGGATGCCACACAAACATCACACTTGAAGAGCTTGAAAACTATGATTTCAATATGATGCCTGCAATTCCCTATAACGGCAAAATGTTTTAAATTTTTCTTTCGATTTATAAGTTTAGTATACATTTTAATGCAGTTTTCAAAAATTAAAATTTATAATGTTTGTAAAACATTATAAATCTCTATCTAAAAATAAAGCTAATATCTTTTATCATTTCCAGTGAAAAAATATATTAATCACAGAAAAAGCGTGCTGAAATTTTAAAATCAGCACGCTTTTTTATAAATTTACGGATATGAAAGTTACTATATTATTTAAATTCCAATATGGATAGATATAAAGTGCAAATACAGAGTTAGTAAAGCTCTGAACACCTGCATTTAAATTCCAGTATGGATAGATATAAAGTTTTTCACTATTTCCACCATTCTTTTCTAAAAAAGAATTTAAATTCCAGTATGGATAGATATAAAGGTACTCCCCAATGTTTAGCATCAAGCAGTCTCCAAGATTTAAATTCCAGTATGGATAGATATAAAGTTTGCTAAGCTCTTTAAGGTATTTATTTGTATCCTGATTTAAATTCCAGTATGGATAGATATAAAGTCAGTCGTTCCGTTGGCACTAAATCCGCAATTATCCTATTTAAATTCCAGTATGGATAGATATAAAGATTTCACCGTACAGGAAAATGAAAAAGTGCAAACTTATTTAAATTCCAGTATGGATAGATATAAAGTCGCTCCTGCACTTATTCCAACAGAAGAAGAATACAATTTAAATTCCAGTATGGATAGATATAAAGAAGAGTTCGACATTTACTATACGCAACGGTTCTAAATTTAAATTCCAGTATGGATAGATATAAAGTTGATAATTAATTGTATAAAATGCCGACTTTACATCATTTAAATTCCAGTATGGATAGATATAAAGAAAGCACCGCAAGCGAAATCATCAAGAAAATGTACGATTTAAATTCCAGTATGGATAGATATAAAGTATACCACACAACTTAGATATATATGTGAATCGCTTTATTTAAATTCCAGTATGGATAGATATAAAGATTGGTAGAACGTGAACACAGTGCAACAGATAACGTATTTAAATTCCAGTATGGATAGATATAAAGTCCGTAATGTTTTGTAAGATTTTCAATTTTTATCATTATTTAAATTCCAGTATGGATAGATATAAAGTGTAGGAACTAACAGTACACCACCTTTAATTCTTTTATTTAAATTCCAGTATGGATAGATATAAAGGGTTAGCTATTTCATTTCGTTTGTCATTAGCTAATATTTAAATTCCAGTATGGATAGATATAAAGCCGTTATTAAAAAAACAAAGAAAATATGCAGTTTAATTGCATATATTTTGTCTACTACTATATTAAAAATTATCAATATTATAAATCCACTTATTAATTAAATAACTTTTTCGATATAAAAGCCAAATAATAATATTGTCAACCTCTATATATTTTTGACTTATGATACATAGACAATATTATAAAAAGTTTGAAGTTTTATCATCAACCTTTCCTAAAAATTCTTTGGACAGCCATTTTTCTTCTCTTGTATGAAACAAAATTACAGAATCTTTATCTTTTCTTATATATAAATCAAGTTCTTTTTTTAACGCTAAAGAATTCGGTCTGCTCAGTTCACCCTCAAACACTGAATTTTGTATATGTGTCAAATACTTTTTGCAGGTTTTAAAAACTTTAGGCAGAATCTTTTTTCCTTTTTCATCAGTAATTATATCATAAACTAAAATAACATACATTTCTACCACCAAATTTCAAAGCCTTTATATTCTTTTTCACCTAATATGTGTTTAACTAATTTATAAAGTTCCAATCTGATTAAAAACTGATAGGAAACATTTTTATTTAGTTCTTTATGAAAAATAGTAGTTTTTAGTTTACTATCCAATTCTTGCATAATAGTTTTAGAAGCCTTTTCAGTAAGCTGAAGTCCGTTTAAACCTTCTACAAAGCTATTTTGTGTTATTTGGTTTCTGTTCAATAAAGAAAAAATAAGTCTATCTGCAATTAGGGGTTTAAAAATCTCAGAGACATCAAGAGCTAACGAAAATCTTCTTGTTCCCGGTTGATGTAAAAAGCTGATTGTAGGGTTAAGTTGAGTTTTGTAGATTTCTGACAGTGTTTTAGTATAAATCAATGAGTTAACATAAGATATTAAACTATTAATCATATTATCAGCAGGATGATAAACCCTTTTCTCAAAATCAATATTTTGTTCAATTATTATATTCCACGCTCTATAATATTCCCTGCGTATATTACCTTCAACACCCATTAATTCCTCAATAGTTTTCACTCAGTCAAGTTGAGTTCTCAAAATTTCAATATTACGCATATATTCGTGAACATCTTTACCCCTACCGTTATAATATCTCAGGTTTCTGTAAATATTAAACGACGCTGATCTAATAAACTCTTTTGCTATGCTCAGTCTGTTTGAATAATCGGAATATGTGAGAACCTGGCTGACGAGAAGTTGTCCGGCAAGCTTACTTTCTTTGGGGTAAAAGCTTCCAATATAAAACTGATAATGATTAAAAAAGTGCATTATTATACCGTGTTTTGAAAGAAGATTTAAAAGTTTTGATGTTATGTTCATTTCATTCATAACATATATTTCTTTTATTTTTTCGATAGGCAAATCTTTATGCTCACCTTCAAAAGAAGTAAATCTTAATGTATTATCTTTCTGAGATAAATTTCCCGATGTATAAATATAATAACTTTCCTGCATTTTTTCACATCACCTCAAATAAAACAAAACTCATAGTAAGCACAGGACTTACAAAAATTTTTATGCTCGGCTTCCGGAGTTAAATCTAAGCTTATTATATCAATTATTTTATTTAAGCTTTCTTCCATTTGTTTTTCATCACTCTCGGTTAATTCAATCATTTTGCTTTGCTTTAAAAGAGGATAATCTATTTTACCTCTGAAGTTTTCAACCCCACGCTTCTTAAGAAAATATAAATAATATTTAACCTGCCAAATGCTCGCTTCTTCAATTTTTCTGCTCTTTTTTACCTCATGTAAAATATTATGTTCAGACAAAAAATCTATATTGATTGTATCATCAATCATAATATGTTTATGTTTATTTTTATAAGAGGTTTCATCAAGTATTTTTCCCAATTCTACATTTTCGTTGTTACTTTCCATTGAAATTTCATGAGAAAAATACCAGAGCTTTTTCTTGCATACAAAGTAGTAATAAACCTGCATTCCGGTAATATCTTTTTTAAACATAAAATCACCTAAATAAACGGATCAAATACAAATTCTGTACTTTTCTGTTTTTATTTATTGATTTCCAAACCTTTTTCAAAGCTATATGTACAATATTCTAATATCGGTATTTTTAAATATTTAGTACGAATTGATTTAACAGCATTTTTATTATAGTACTTGGAAACAGAAACTGTTAAGTTTTTTAATAATTCATTTGCTTCAAAAAGCTCAGTTTTATTCAAACTATTATCACACAAAGCACTAACAGCATTCTCTATTTCTTCCCTGTTTTCTTCATATACAGACACAGGAATAACATCAATGTTATCAATGTTTCTCAACTTCTTTGAAGTATTATTTTCATACTCCAGCAGATTCTGTATATAATTATAAGCTGAATTATACTCCTGAACATATTTTGATGTTTTGAGATTTTCACAGGAAAGATATTTTTCAATTAAGTCATTTTTAGTTTTTTCGGTTATAATACCGTCAACAGTTAAAATTGCTTCTTTTGAATATTTATAAACTGTTTCATCTGTAAATTTATATCTTTGAGCATTACCCTGAAGCTCGGTAAAAACAAAGCAGTTATAATCTGAAAAATCCTTTTTCCCTTTTCTGTTTACTCTGCCGAACCTTTGAAAAAGAGAAAACAAATCTGATAACTCAGTTAACAAAATATCAAAATCAATATCAAGACTTGCTTCTACAACTGATGTTGAAATCCAGATTTCAGTTTTAGTCGTATCCTTTGCCGCACTCATAATTTGATGTTCTTTTTTCACACGATCCCTTTTTATAAACTTAGAATGAAATAGGCTGACCTTTATATCATCCTGTGACAAACCTTGAGAAAGCTCATTATAAATTTTATTTGCTGTATCAATAGAATTGCAAACCACTAAATACTTTTTCACTTTATCGCTTCTTGTGTTTTTAACGCATTCTAAAATATCTTCGCAATCTAATACTTTTTCATATACTTTAACATTATGTCTGTTTTTACCTTCATGAGAAAAATCCTTTTGGACTATTTTATCTCCGAAAATTTTTATCAATTCACTTTTCACGAAAGGCGGCATGGTAGCTGTTAAAATTGCAAACTTACCTCCGTAATTATGAATCATTTTCACGGCATAAATAATAGACGCAAGTATATCCGGTGAATACATTTGAATTTCATCAATAATAAATTTTGAGTAAGAAGCAGTTGCAAGCTTATACTCGTAACCGGGATATTTTACAACAAAATCAAAAATCTGGTCAGGAGTACAAACTGTAACAGGCAAAGACATTTGTCGGCTTCTTAATAAATAATCAAAATCAATTTCTGCTGATGTGCTTTCCTGATTATCATTAAAATAATATGAACGCATATCCGAGTGAATAAGAGCAACACGATTTTTATATTCTTCCTTTGAAAGTGATTTAATACGGTCATACATAGCATTGATGGCCGTTTTCAAGGGAAGTACAAAAAAGCACTTATTATTTCCGCACCAAAGCAATCCTGCCTCTGTTTTACCCATTCCCGTGGGAGCAGTTATCATTATGTCTTTATCGGAATTTTCTAAACAAAACTGCTGTAAATCATTATATTCAACAGAGTTTTGATTTTTCCATAACTGTAAACATTGAATTAAAAAATCATTTGGAAATTCGCAGGGGATTCCTGCACTTGCACTATAATCACATTTATGCAGAAACCCCTTTAGAAGTACAGCGTATTTTTTCTTTAAATCACTTTCATCAAGAGAAAACAAATCTCCTATATCATCTATACAATCATACATATCATCATATTTATCTTCATCCACATATAATTCTTTAAGGAATTTTTTTATTAACTCCTCGTTTTCGTAAAATACATCAACCGGTGAATTTATATGATAATGATGATATAGAACTGCAAAACATACGCTTATATAATTTTTACACTTTCCCTCGTCAACAAAAAACAAAGATAACACATTATGAGGAATTTCTTTGTTATCATCAAATCTGAAATGATTTTTAACCCTTAATTGAAATTGAGAATTCGCTTTACCGATATCATGAGTATCACAAGCCTCCAATAAATCAAAGAATAATTTATCATCTTTAATATAATTATTTTCTTTCAGATTTTGAGCTTGTGATATGAGCTTATCGGTATGCTCCTTTATTGTTTCATTTGGTTTTGCTAATTTATTTGAATATTTTTTATCCATTTATAAATCCTTAAACTAAAAATACCGGATAAACCGAATTGTTATATTTGTCAAATAATACTCCGTCAATTTTACTCTTCACACGAAATCTTACAGTACAAAGAACCGGAATTTTATTAAAAATTCTTTTATATGCTCCCGGTTTACCTTCTAATTTATAGTCTTTATTGATAAGATATCTTGTACCGTTTTTTACAATTCCCTCTTTACTTCCCAAAAGCGATAAGGCTTTATTATTGTTTTCAATTACATCACAAGGAATATAAGCACTAAAGTTCTCATTTCTATACGGGGATTCATACTCTGTTAATTCCACCTGACAGGCATTTATAACCTGAACAAAATCCTCCCCTCTTCCTATCGCTGTAAGGTTGCTTATATTTTCAAGAATATCACTCATTGTTTTTTCGTCGCTTACAATATGAATTATAAGCTCAACATCACAAAGTATTTCATACCATTTAGGCGCTTTAGTTAAGGTTCTGAAATATGATTTCGGAATCGTGTATTTGTGCTCTTCATACTGCTTGTATGCTTTTTCAAGTCTTTTAAGCTTATTGGAAAGATTTTTAAATTCTTCTTCGGAAATTTCAGAATTTTCTTTTATTAACTTCAAATTATTCTTTTTTGTTTTGATTTTCTTTTTATGAAGTTCAATCCTTTTTCTTGTCCTGTTTAAAAATCTGTATTCATCAAGAAGCTGTTGGTTTGCTACATTTATAGTTATCCCCTTATCAAAGCTGTTACCCTGGGATTTTTGTGCAGATGCAACTACCACATATGCTGAAGACAGAATATGTGGATTTTTCATTTTTACAAGCATTCCCCTATCGTCTTGCAAGCTGTTTAAAAAGCAATCTTCCTTAAAAAGCTTTTGCGTCATTGAGGAATACTTTCCCTGAATACTCAACTGCATTGGATGGTATTCTGTATATCCGCAAGCTTTATGTAATGCACCGATTACAGTTGAATAAGGCGGTAAAGGATATGTCATTCTGCAATTTACCGTTTCTTCCTTTCTGTAATTTGCGCTATTTTGTTTCAAATGAAGTCGTATAGCTTTCATCACTTACACCGCTTAATCTAAATAGTATTCTTTAACCTGTTCTTTTAATTTTTCAAAAAACTCAGGAACCTTCAAAGGATTTAACTCACGAATGATATCATCTTCGTTTAAAAGTTGACCGCTTCTCAGCATTGCACATTTAAAATCGTCTGTAAGCTTGTCCTTGATTGGTTCAATAATCAACTTTGAATTACTTACATTAACTGCATTTTCAAACATATGAGTTTTTCTTGGTGACATACCGCCTACAACAAAAACAGGCTCCGCATTATCAAGATTTCCCTTTACTACTAATGAAAGATTTTGCACTGCGTCTAAAATGCTAATTACTCGTTCACATTTTTCTTCATTATCTGCCTCAGCATTAAAGTTTTCATCAATACCTATTTTTTCAAGATCGATTGTAATGCTGTAAATCTTCATAGATTTATCAAACTCGTACTGATACGGCATAAGTCCAACTTCACCGGCATTATTTTGAACATTTAAGTTATTTGCTTTTGCAAAGTTTGTTGCCAAATATAAATTATTATGGAAACGGGTATCGTTTATAAATGATGTTGTAGCTATTGCATCTGTAAGATAGAATGAACTGTTTCTTATATATGTAACATCTTTTGTTGACATATAACCGCCCTCAAGCGCTCTGCAAGTAGCAGCATTTATATCTTCCGTAACAAGCTTCTGCATTGCTCCATCTAATGATGTTTGTAAATCGTCATATAAGCCGGACTGAACACAAATTGCATTTTTCAAACTTTCTCTGCTTCGAGTAGCGTATTCTTTTCCGTTTTTATAAATCTTCTGTACGCTGGATATGTTTCCTAAGCCCTCACCATAGTTGCTTGTCATATTTGCGATAATTGTTAGTGTTAATGCTTTTTTATTCATACTGTTATTCCTCCGCTGTATTTTTATTTTTGTTATCTAATACATCTGTTAATGCACTTGCAAATGCAAAAGCAATGTTTTTATTTTCTTCTGTATTTTCAAGAAGCTTGTAGAAAAATTTAAACTCCATTCCAACATACGCTTCTAAATTTAAAATTATTTCATTTACCCGGTCATAATCGTGTGCGTTAAGTGCTCCTGCTAACTTTTGTTTATATGAAATTATTTTGTTTCCCTTTTTCTGTTCTATGAGCTTTTGAGAAACAATGTATCCTGTTTTACTTGCCATTTCAATTTCATTCATAAGTAAATTTCCTTTCCAATATTCATTGATATTTATTAATAAATTTGTTTTGTATCTTACCAAACCCGAATTCGTGTTTTTATCAAAATATAACTTGAGCATAAGCACAATTAAATCATCAAGAAGTACATTATTTAAACACCGTTCATATACCTCCTGTTCAAGATTCATCCAATAATTATCGCCAAAATTATGACTGAACCCAAGATTTTTCGGAGGAATGTTTCTTAATGCTTTTAATCTTTCATAGCGGACAAAAAAAGTACGGTAACAACTATCGCCTCTTTGAAGAGTAATAATTTCAACATCATAATTCACAAAACTTTCTGCATTTTTTAAAACTGTTAAAAGCTTAACTCTGGAATTTGATGAAGTTTGTTCTGATATTTTTTCATCAAAACTTCTTTTTGTCTTTACCAACATTTTCACACTGCAATTATTGTTTATAAAATAGCTTTCATATGTTTTTGTAAATGCAAACGGAATAAAATCAAACTCTAAAATATCATTACCTATAAAGCTTTCCTTTGAAAAACAAAAGCCTAAATACTTCGTCTTTCTACCCTCGTCTACATTATATCCCGTTAATCTGCAATGGGGATTCTCGTCTGTCAGCAAAAGATTTGAATTGCAGTAATTTGAATACAGATTTTTTCCGTTTCTGAATATTTCTTTAATAATTTTCAGCTTGTTTTCTTCAATGGTTTTTATTATGTAATCACTATTTGAACCGTCAAATTTAATCTTACTAAATGTTTTCTTTAATATTGTTTTACTCTTTATTAAATCATTTACATATTTAATATCTTCATCACTATACTCATCTTTATTTAATGTATTTATTATTTTCAGATGAGTCATATCGTTGGCAAAATAGTTTTCTGCAAATAAAAGAAAGTGTTCTTCATCAATATCAGATTGATTATATAAAATTCCGTCAAAGCCTTTTATTGCGTTTTCAGGAGTTTCTTCTGAATCTTCGAGAAATTTATAATTAAATCCGTAATATTCAAGATATAAAACAAGTCCTACGATTGCCGCAGAATACCGCCAATCTGTGGGTTGTAATAATGTATCAAACTCACTGTTTTTAATTTTTACTTTCACTTCCCCACCTCCTTATTTTTCGGTTAATAAATCAACAAATCCAAAACCTGCCGACTTGCGCGACCCAATGCCGTTTTTTAAAATATAGTTTAAAATTGACTTATCGGCACATATAGTAAAATCACCTAAACTACTTTCTATATAACAGTTATAATGCATAATAACGGTTTTTCTTGCATTTATAGGTGAAATCGAAAAATCTTTTATGAGCGTTTCCGAAAAACCACTGTCTTTTAATTGTTCTCCAATAATTTCTTTTGCTTTTTCTTCAAAATTCTCAGATTTTACGGAATAATATATGTCTCTGTTATCCTCATTTCTATGCTCTCTAAGACATAACGGACTAATCGCTTTTACTAACATTTCATTGCCTGTGACTTCTTTGTCAGGAACTTTAAAAATATTTTTTAAGGTCATAGTATTTTCATAAGGCAAATTAAATTTTTTATTTTTTTGTGCTATAAATGATGAGCAAAAAATAAATCCTGTTTTTGTGTCACCTGTTGAAAAAATAATTTTGATTTCGTTTTTATCCAATAAAATACTTTCTTTTGAAAAATGTGGTGACGGCAACTGAACAGCAAAAGTAAATGGGCGTCTTTGGTTATTTAAAAAGTATTCATCAAAGTATTTACCATCAGCCGCTTCTGACAATGCTTTCTTAAAAAAAGAGAGGCATACCCTTCTGTAATCTAAAGGAAGTTTGTTGTTCTTTAACAGGAATTTAAGTATAAATCTCATTATATCTCTCCTCATTTTAAATTTAACAATTAACAGTATGTAAATCCATTTTAATTTTCTGTATCTAATCTATTCATACTATAAAAATACAAAGCTCCGTATATTTTCAACAAAAAAATAAGTATTATTATATTTTTTATATCCATTTTATTACTTAGTGAAATTTTGTCAATACTATTGGGTAAACTTGTCAAATTTTTGTACATTTTATTGCTTTAGTTTCTTATCGTTATCATGAATGAAATAGTAAATATCAAAAATGCAATGGAAACAAAAATATCAGTAATTAAATGTGAATGAAGATTTAATAACAGAATTCTTTTATTTGCAGAAATTCGATACAGTCGAGCAGTTTCGGGAAGAACTTATAGATTATCTTGATTATTACTATAACCTCAGAATCAAGCTAAAACTAAATGGCTTGACACCTGTTTAACACAGATCTCAAGCCATTTTAGCTACATAATTTTTAATTTGTACAAAAAGTTATCTGATACTTTTTCTAACTTTATTTGGGGACAATTCAATACAACCGTAGATTCTCGTTGCACAAAAAAACAGGCAGTTAAAAACTGCCTGAATTTGGTCGAGGTGACAGGACTTGAACCTGCGGCATCTTGGTCCCAAACCAAGCACTCTACCAAACT
>JAFLSM010000053.1 GCA_022510955.1 Ruminococcus sp.
TTTTTTATTTTTATTTTTGTAGGCTCTATTTGTTACCCCAACTTTTATTATAGAGTCTGTATGTTTGTTATTTTACCGAAGCTCCGCATTTTGGGCAGAATTTACCATCAGAAATTGGAGTTCCGCACTGTCCGCAGAAGCTTGTGGAAGCAGGTTGTGCTGTGTGTTCATCCTGCACATTAGAAGTCGAATTCTGCTGCTGATTGGATACACCGTTTATGGAAGCGCCGTAAGCCATAGCAGGGGCAGGGGATACATTGATTGGTCCTTCCTGTTTTGCCTTGTTAAACAGTTCTTTAAACTTATTGGAAAGACCGCTTAGTTTGCTATATAGGTCAAAAGTGATCTGAGTGGACGGAGCGACCTCCATATAGGAAACCATCATCTTAACCATCATCCAGCTGTCGATAAAAGCACTTTTTAAAACAGCAGCCACGATAATCGCTAACAGAACGGCAGCAAATATATTCCAGTGAAACATTTGAAAAATACCGATAAAAATAACTAATGGTACCACCCATGAAGCTAAGGTTAAAGCCATAACGATTAGTGTAGTAATTGCGGCATCCTTTAACAGCTTCTTTGCATTTTGGAAATAAATGACAACGCCGTCACAAGAAGCCTTGAAAGCGCCATCTTCTGATTTTAAGAAACAATATCCCAAACAGCATTCGTCAACATAGCCGAGCGCGATACCGATAAAGGTTTGAATGAATCCAGTGACTGCTGTCATGCCTGGAACTACACTCAGAAAATCGCCTGTTTTACCGACTATCTTCTGCAGTTGGCGTACGGCTCCGCTGACTAATCGGTCAACAACAAAATAAACATTAGAGGCTGCAAAGCGGGATTTTACCATTTGCTTGCCGTATTCAAATTGATCATCGGGAAGCTGTCCGGTTGTCACTGCCGATGCGATGACAGCCACATGCCCAGCTTTCAACATATAGCCGATGTAGGACATGGCCAGCTTATAAATAACTGCCACTGAGGCCAGCCATATGAGCAGCATGATATACATACCACCGCCTCCGCCAATGGCATTGCCAATCAACATGAAAATTGCTAATAAAATAGTTGCTGCCGCTGTGATTGCTGCGCCCAGTGCCAGTTTCAACCAGACAAATTTCATGGTCTTAAAATAAATATCTTTTGCCTTCATGTAAATCCTCCTCACAAGTCGATGATATTATATATAGACGGTTACTTACCGACTATTTCAACTTAAAGATTAAAAAAATAGTTGCGATAATTCTTTTAACAGTAAATTAAAATTTACTTAATCTATACCGAATTTTGTTTTCATTTCTTCAATAATATTCGAGATCGTATTTAAAGTTTGGATAATGGATTTCATTTTTATCATTTCACCATTATCAATAATGCCGTCACGCATAATGTCGACTAACTCCCGGGAAATACTGTCCATATCCTGTGCCGCGCCAAGAAATTTTAAAACCAGTCGGTTTACCTGATCGTCTCTCTGGTCCTGATCCGGTTCTTTTAATAAGTAATCCGTCGAGACATGAAATAGATTACTGATAGCAATCAGTTTGTCGATTTCAGGGTAGGTAATTCCGCTTTCCCATTTGGAAATAGTCTGTCGGCTGACTTCCATTTTGACAGCCAGTTCTTCCTGGGATAAGTGATTTTGACTGCGTAACAGGCGTATTTTGTCAGAAAAGCTCATCTTTTGTACTCCCTCTTTTTTTGAATATTGTAACATTTTATCTATAAAATGACAACCACCTGAAAAGTGCTTTTGTGCAACCTATAGTTGCACAAAAGCGCTTATTATCCATCTTTTATCTATCATATTAGTTTAATAATTAATAGATTATATTTTACAACTTTTCACTTGCGATATTTTTGTGAGTGTGCCATGGTTTATTGAAAAACCAGGATAATTATGATAAAATTATTTTTGTAAATCAGAGTTTTGTGAGGAACTTATATGATAAATCTGGGGAATAGAATTGTTAATAATTGGATATATAAAATTCCAAGTGGGTTTGTATTAATAGATACAGGGTATGAAAATTGATTTACCAAATTTAAAGCAGAACTATATAGACATGATATATCACTACAAGATATTCGATATATTTTTCTGACACATGCACATGATCATACTTCAGATTCCATTTCTCTTATACTCAATGATGGCTCTATGTTTTGTGGTGATGTGACTATGAACGGTCTTCCCAGTTTAAATAGAATAACAATTTGGGCAGAGGACAAAAGTAGCTATTTGCAGTCATGGAAAACTATAATTACTCTCAAACCACGAAAGATATATCCAGGGCATGGAAGACCCTTTGCTTATGAAGAACTTAAAGATAACCTGAAAAGGGCACAAAAGATTAAGTTACATCCTCTCAAATATGTAAAGTAGGTATAGTGAGTTAGATATAAATTTTGATTATTTTAATTTGAAAACTAAATAACGACACTAATACAGTGGCATAATAAGCAATAATTCAAGACATTAAATCAAGTATTTAATTTACCTCAGAATTCGACTTATTATTGGATGGTGTTAAGAATGAATTATCTTAGTTATGGTAATAAACAGAATAAAACTATACTATTCATACATGGCATGGCATCGACAGCGCTGTTATGTTATGAGCCTATACTAAAATATTTTGAAAATTATTATGTTATTCTTGTTGAAGTCGATGGGCACGGCAGTAATACAAAAGGTGATTTGACCAATTTGAAAAATTGTTGTGATGATATCGAAAAATATATAGATGATAATTTTGATGGTCACATATATGGATTGAGCGGATTTTCTATGGGTGCAACAATGGCTGTTGAACTTATTGGAAGAGGAAATATTTCTGTGGAGAAAGTTGTTTTAGATGCCGCTTTTACGATCAAGATGGGGATTAAAACTAAGCCTTATGAGTTTTGTTTTAGTAGAGCTATAAGAAGAATACAACAAGGGAAAAAAATCCCACAGTTTTTAATAGACGTTGTAATGGGAAAAGGCAACAACAGCGTAATAGAAATGCTTGATCAAAATGTTTCGTCTGACACAATTATAAATGCTTGTGAATTTGTTTTAAAATACGATGTTCCTATAGGCTTGCGTAATTATAGGAATCCCGTATTATTTTTGCGAGGATCAAGAGAATCGTATCCTAAGAAAAGCGCAATAATCTTGAAGAAATACATTCCACAATTAGAAGAAAAGGTTCTTAAAGGCATGGGGCATGGTCAATATTTGCACGAACATCCTTATGAATATGCAAATGAGTTATTATACTTTTTTAAATAAATAATTAAGGTTGAAAATATATAGTGTTGTTGTGCCCTATATGTAAAAATAGAACTCGTTATAAAGTTTATTATACTACTGATTACAAAATAGAGTTGTTTAAGATTTCTGGCTCGGTAACTATTATATTAACCTCAAAAAACCGATACTCATTCGGCGATATTATAAAAATCTTACCCATAGGAATGGTAATATTATGTACAAGCTTATTATAATTGAAGATGATTATGGAATAGCGAATGCTATCAAAACACAGGCAGAGAGCTGGAATCTTGAAACTCACATAGTTGAGGATTTTCGTAATGTGCTTATTGAGTTTGCCGATTTTCAACCGCATATTGTATTGCTTGATATATCTCTGCCGTTTTTTAACGGATATCATTGGTGTAGTGAAATAAGAAAAATCTCAAAGGTGCCGATTATCTTTATTTCCTCAGCAGCAGATAATATGAATATTGTAATGGCAGTGAATATGGGTGCAGATGATTTTATCGCAAAGCCGTTTGATCAGAGTGTGTTAATAGCTAAAATTCAGGCTATGCTGCGACGCACATACGATTTTGCTGAGAGTGTTCCAGTACTTGAACACAGAGGTGCATTTCTTAACACTGGAGACAACACGCTGTCTTATAATGACGAAAAAATTTCTCTTACAAAAAACGAATATAGGATTTTGCTATGTCTTATGGAGAACAAAGGCAAGGTTGTAAGCCGTGAAAAATTAATGGAACGTTTGTGGCAAACGGATTGCTTTGTTGACGAGAATACCTTAACTGTAAACATTAACCGACTTAGAAAAAAGCTTGATTCTGCCAGTCTAAATGATTTCATAACAACAAAATTCGGTGTAGGATACATCATAGAATAGAGGAAACATAATGAAGTGTTTTAGAGCTTATATAAAAGATATAAGAATAGCAATTATATCATTTTTGCTTTTTTCTGTCATACTTACAGTTTCTTTTTTATTGTATAGATTACCTTTTGAAGCCGTTCTTTATCCAACTTTGCTCAATATTATCCTTGGATTAGTAATTATTGCTGTTGATTACAGCAAGGTAAGAAAAAATCTAATTGAGCTTGAAAGAATAAAAAAGATTACGGCGGATATGATTGTTTCTCTGCCTAAAGTTAGTTATGTATATGACTCTGAGTACAACGAAATAATCAATAATCTTAAAACGGAAGTAATCAGTATAGAAAATGAAACAGCAGAAAAATATACGGATATGATTGATTATTACTCTGTATGGGTACATCAGATAAAAACTCCGATTTCTTCAATGCGTCTTACTCTGCAAAATGATGATTCAGCTTTGTCAAGAACAATTTTGTCGGATTTATTCAGAATTGAACAGTATGTAGAAATGGTGCTTGCGTTTTTGCGATTGGATTCTGATTCAAGCGATTACATTTTTAAAGAATACAGTATTGATGATATAATCAGAAAATCTGTTAGAAAGTTCTCTTCTGAATTTATTAACAGGAAGATTTCTCTGCAATTCGAGCCCTGTTACTTCAAATTTATTACTGATGAAAAATGGCTTTCGTTTGTAATTGAACAGATACTGTCGAATGCTTTGAAATATACCCGAAAAGGAAGTATCAAAATATATATGATAGATTCTGAAACTCTTTGCATAGAGGATACAGGTATAGGCATTTCAAGCGAGGATTTACCAAGAATATTTGAGCGTGGATATACAGGCTATAACGGACGCACAGATACAAATTCAAGTGGTCTCGGCTTGTATCTTTGTAAAAGAATTTGCCAAAATTTAAGTGTTGGAATTAAGGCAGAGTCTGAATTTGATAAAGGTACAAAGATTCTCCTTGATCTAAGTCAAAATAAGTTTAAATATGATTAAAACTTACGAAAATGTAAGATTTCAACAGGGAAATGTAAGCCTATTCTATGGCGATACATTTCCCGATTTTGCTATAATATCCCCATCATAAAGATAGGAGGAAATACATTGAGTATTTTAGAAGTACAAGGCGTTAAAAAGATATATTCAACCCGTTTCGGCGGAAACAAGGTCGAAGCGCTCAGAAACATTAATTTCAGAGTTGAGCAAGGCGAGTATGTAGCGATTATGGGCGAGTCAGGCTCTGGCAAAACGACTTTGCTGAATATTCTAGCGGCACTCGACAAACCTACAAGCGGTAATGTAATTCTTGACGGCAAGGATCTATCAAAAATCAAGGACTCTCAAATTTCAGCTTTTCGCAGAGATAACCTTGGATTTGTTTTTCAGGATTTTAACTTGCTCGATACTTTTACCTTAGAGGATAACATTTTTCTACCTTTAGTTTTGTCAGGTAAAAATCATAAAGAAATGGAAGCAAAAATTAAGCCTATAGCCGCTCAGCTCGGTATATATGATTTGCTTAAAAAATATCCTTATGAAGTTTCGGGAGGACAAAAGCAGAGAGCGGCTGTCGCCAGAGCGATTATCACAAATCCAAAACTAATTCTTGCCGATGAGCCAACAGGCGCTCTTGATTCAAAGTCGTCTGACGAACTGCTTAGAATGTTTAACACAATTAATAATAACGGACAGACCATTATTATGGTTACACACTCAGTCAAGGCGGCAAGCTCAGCAAACAGAGTTTTGTTTATTAAGGATGGCGAGGTTTATCATCAAATTTACCGTGGAGAATGTACAGATGAGCAGTTTTACGAAAAAATATCAGACACTCTCACACTTCTTGCGACAGGCGGTGACAGAAGATGAAAGCAGGCTTTTATCCAAAACTCGCCTTTGACGGCATAAGGAAGAACAAACAAATGTATTTGCCATACATTATGACCTGTGTTGTAATGGTAATGATGTATTACATTATGTCTTTTCTTCAATACTCAGAGTCCTTATCCAACACAAAGGGAGTTGCAACCATAAGAGAAATTCTCGGATTAGGAACATGGGTAATCGCAATATTTTCCTGTATATTTCTGTTTTATACCAATTCATTTCTTATTCGCAAACGCAAAAAAGAATTTGGATTATATAATATTCTTGGAATGGGGAAACGCAATATCAGTGTAATTTTGTTTTGGGAAGCTTTGATAATTTTTCTTATTTCAGTTGCTTTAGGACTTTTAATCGGAATTGCTTTGTCAAAAATGGCGGAGCTTGCACTTATTTTAGTTATGCATGGTGAGGTTACCTATACGGTATCTGTTTCGATAAGCTCAGTTATAATGTCTGTTGCATTGTTTGGTGCAATATTTGTTCTGTTGTTTCTAAATGCCCTTAGACAAATAAAGTTTTCAAGTTCCATTTCCTTGTTGCGCAGTGAGAATGTTGGTGAAAAACCGCCAAAGGCAAACTGGTTCTTTGGTATATTAGGAATATTAATTCTCGCGGGCGGATATGCTATTTCATTGAGCATAAAAAATCCCCTTGCAGCTCTTTTCGGATTCTTTGTTGCTGTAATCCTTGTTATTATAGGAACATACATTACAATGATTTCAGGCTCGGTTTTGTTCTGTAAAATTCTCCAAAAGAATAAAAGGTATTATTATAAATTAAATCATTTTGTATCTGTTTCTTCAATGGCTTACCGAATGAAGCGAAACGGAGCAGGTCTTGCCTCAATATGTTTTCTTGCCACAATGGTACTTGTAATTATATCATCAACGGCAAGTCTTTATATAGGCGGCGAGGATGCGATAAGAAATCGTTATCCAAGAGAAATTACAGTTACATTTGGATATGTCAACTTTTCCGAAGGCAGCGATGCCGATATGAAAAACATACCTTCCGAAGTAAGTGAAATTGCTGAGGAGTTTAATTCAGTTCCGTCAAATGTTATTGATTACAGAGATGCATCGTTTGCCGGACAAATTCAGGGCAATTTTATTGAAACGGATTATACTAATGTTGATGATTATGATATTTACACATATTCAAATGTGGCCACATTCAACTTTATTCCTCTTGAAGACTACAATAGCAATATGGGTACAAATTATGAACTTAATAACGGTGAAGCTCTTTTATATTCAAATAACTACGATTATAATGAAGATAGCATTTCTTTCAGAAACGGAAATAAGCTGATGATAAAAAGTCATCTTGACAAATTTTTTACAGCACAGGACGATATAGAATATATTCTCCCTGTAATTTATTTGATTGTACCTGACGTAAGTTTTGCTGTGCAGGGAATAGATGATATGGTTATATATAGTCGATACTATCAGTTTGATACTGGACTTGAAGCCGAGCAACAAACAGATTTGCGTGACAAGATAGACTCTGTTTTGACATCATATGAGAGTCATGAAGCACATAATTTTAGTTACGCTCGAATTGAGGGCCGTGAAGCAAACAGAGATAGTTTCTATAGTTTATACGGCGGACTGTTTTATCTTGGAATCGTTCTAAGTTTGGTATTCCTGATTGCAGCAGTCCTTATTATCTATTACAAACAAATTTCTGAGGGTTATGAGGATCAGTCAAGATTTGAAATAATGCAGAAGGTAGGTATGACAAAGCGTGAAATCCGCAAGAGTATAAATTCACAACTTTTAACAGTTTTCTTTTTACCGTTAATTCTTGCAGGAGTACACCTTGCGTTTGCGTTTCCGTTAATCAGCAAAATGCTTATGATGTTCGGCTTGTTTAATAGTATGTTGTATATAATTACAGCAATAGTCTGCTTAATAATCTTCGCTTTCTTTTATGCGGTAGTTTATAAAATAACCTCAAATGCTTATTATAGAATTGTGAGTGTTGGAGTAAAATAATAATCTACTTATTAATTCAATACACTAAAGCTTGAATTTTCAGGCGGTAGGGAGAAGTCCTTACCGCTTTTTTTATTTCATTTATCACGGATGTAAAAAATTTAGAGAAATTGGTTAAAAAGGGAATAACCGAGTAGGTCAACGCCGATAATCGTACAGAAAAACATTTATATCAGAGTAGGAGAGATAGTAAAATAATTAAGTACATACAGCTGACAAGTAAGTTTATAGTTTGCTTGACAGCTTTTTATTGCTATATCCTTTATTTCGTGTTAAAATTTAGATATATTATTTAAGGATAATTTATGATAAATATAATAAACGCTACAATGATAATATATTTTTTTAGTAAGTGAGAATATGGAAAAGAAACAGATATTTCTTAAAATTGCAAAACAGTTAAATAGAAAACTAAATATCATACCGCTTCTCTTTGGCTCATTAGGTTTAGAACAACGTCTTGGTGTAAATTTATATCCTGATGATATAGACATACTGATTCCCGAAAAATACTTAACTGATAAATGGAACTCGTTATTTGAACTTCTTTCTGAATCAGGGTATGACTTATATGATTTGCATGAACACGCTTTTTCAAAGGATAATGTAAGTGTTGCGTTCGCCGCCATAGAGAGTTTGAAACCATTTGCAGATGTTGATATATCGAATATACCGATTGTCAACGAGAACGGGATACAATACTGCCTATTGGAATTGCAAGACTATCTCAAGGTTTATACGGCCTCATCAAAAGATGGATACAGAGTGAATAAGAAAAATAAACAAGACGGCGAAAAAATTAAAATGATAAAGCACGCTTTAAATAAAACATTATTAGATTAAGATTAATTTTAAGGAGAAAACTATGGACATTTGGAACACGTTATACGAAAAAGCTAAAGAACAATATCATCCTGAAGATGTATCACCATTTGTTATGGCTCACCATGTTGTTTGTGCGTTGGAAGCCGAAAACGGAGATATTTTCACAGGATTTTGTATTGAAAGCTGTAGCGGAGTTATGAACTTATGCGCCGAGCGAGTTGCCGCACTAAATATGTATGTGAATAGTGGACAGACTGTTGTAAAGCGATTAATTGCGTTTATGGATAAAGTTCCCTACGGAGAGGGTAGCGGAATTCCCTGCGGAGCTTGCAGAGAATTTTTTATGCAACTTAACGAGAAGAATGAAAATATGGAAATAATGGTTGACTTTGAAAAAAGAGAAACTGTAACATTAAAAGAAGTTACTCCATTTTGGTGGGGTAGAGAACGTTATGAAAATGCGAAAACAAATGAGGAAAATTAATTTATGAATATACAAATTAGAAAAGCAACAAAAGCAGATGCCGAATCGATCGCTTTGTTGGCTGTTCAAATGTGGACAAGCCACACTACTGAAGAATTAGCCGATGGATTTTCGTCTGTTATCGAAAATGAGAACAGCATTGTATATTTGCTAACCATTGATGAAGTTATAGTCGGTTTTGCTCAGTGCGGACTCAGGCATGATTATGTCGAGGGGACAAGCAGCAGTCCTGTCGGATATTTGGAAGGGATTTTTGTAAAGAAAGAATATCGGAAACAGGGCTATGCCAAACAGCTTTTGAATTACTGTGAGCAATGGGCAAAAGAAAAATCTTGTAATGAATTTGCAAGCGACTGTGAACTTAGTAATGAAATCAGCCGACAGTTTCATATGAATTTAGGATTTAAAGAGGCAAACAGAATTATCTGCTTTACAAAGAAGATATAACGAGGGATTTTATGATTAAAAAGCTATACCCAAACGGTAAATCAAAGGCGTTCAATGTAACCTATGATGACGGAGTATTACAGGACATTCGTTTTGTTGAACTCCTGAACAAGTACAATTTAAAAGGCACTTTTAATCTCAATTCCCAGCTTATGGAGTCTGAATTCGAGTGGGTACACGAGAACGGCTGTGTAGTTAAACGTCTTGCAAAAGATAAAGTTCTGAAGCTCTATGAGGGACACGAAATTGCTAGTCACACACTTACGCACCCTTATATGGACAATCTCTCAGAAGAAGAAATAATGCACGAGCTAAAAACAGATAAGGTTAATCTTGAGAAGTTATTTGGCAAAGAAATTAAAGGCTTTGCCGCTCCTTTTGAATATTACAGCACTCTAATTGATAAGTGTGTAAAAAGATGTGGTTTTGAATACGCAAGAATCCCCGAGGAGAGTCGCTCTTTCACACCGCAGAGCTACTACCATAAGTGGAGGGCAACGGTTTTTCATCTTGACCCTGACCTTGATAAATTTACAAACAACTTTATCAACACTAATGAAGAGCTTGCATTATTTCAAATTACCGGTCACTCCTACGACCTTGATATTGAAAATATGTGGGACAAAATTGAAAATATTTTTAAAGAAATCAGTGCAGACAACGACATTTTGCCAATGACAACAATTAATATTATTCACTATCTCAAGGCAATGGATAATGCGGAGATAACCGATGAATATATTAAGAATAACAGCAATATCAGTTTGTGGTATTCTATAGACGGAGCAACTTTGGAAATAAAACCAAATGATAGAGTTGAATTATTAAATAGGTGATTTTATGAAAATGATAATTCCTACTCTTGAAAGCAAAACCAATAAAATTATTGAGTGGATTATTGAAAAGGAGTGTTAGTATGAAAATTAATTATCAAAAGGCGAGTTTTAATAATATTTCAGAAATAATGGATATCATTCGATATGCTGTTCGTAATATGGAGCAGGAGAGGATTTATCAGTGGGACGAGCTTTATCCAGCAGAAAAAGATATTATTAATGACATCAACAATGGTGAGTTGTATGTAGGCAGAGTTAATGAAAAAATTGCAGTTATTTATGTAATTAACTCATACTGTGATGAAGAGTACAATAACGGAGAATGGCAGAATCCGAACGCTAATTATCAAATTGTTCATAGGCTTTGCGTACATCCTGATTTTCAGAATAATGGTATTGCAAAAGCCACTATGCAACATATTGAAACTGAACTCTGCCAATCGGATGTTGAAGCAATACGACTTGATGCATTTACTGAAAATCCTTATGCTTTAAAGCTATATCAAAATCTCGGATATAGTATCGTAGGTTATGCTGATTGGCGTAAGGGCAGATTTTATCTAATGGAGAAGTACATAAAAGGTAACTAATTATGTATTTACGAAAAACATTTAATGAAAATGAATATAATTACGATAAGGCAAGACCTGATTATCCAAAAGAATTATTTGAGGATATTTTTAGTTATATCAACTTGTTGAAAGACAGCAAAATTCTTGAAATAGGAATCGGAACAGGACAAGCAACTTTGCCATTCTTAAACAAATGCTGTAATGTTACGGCAGTGGAACTTGGTGATAATCTTGCGAAATATTGTCAACAGAAGTTTTCTTGCTTTGAGAATTTTGATATTGTCAATTCGGATTTTATTGAGGCTGATTTGCCTGTAAAGAACTTCGATCTTATTTATATCGCAACCGCTTTTCATTGGATACCCAAAGACAAAGGTTATGAAAAAATTAAATCTTTGTTGAAGCCGAATGGTGCTGTTGCTTTATTTTGGAATCATCCATTTGTCAGCAACACAAGTGATGAAACAAACCTTGCGAGTATGGTCGTTTATAAAAAATACCGCCCTAATGATAAAACACCTACAGAGTTTGATTTATCAAAATCTCAGGAACAAGTCATTGAACTTAGAAAATACGGATTTACTGATATAAAATCAAAAGTATATAAGCGAATCCGCAATCTGACAAGTGAGGAATACATTAATTTAATCAAAACCTATTCCGACCATAACGCTTTACCCAAAGATGAACGGAACGCTTTTGAAAAGGAAATGAGGAAGGCTATTGATGAAGTCGGCGGGGTAATTAATATTTATGATACAATAGATTTGTATTTAGCAAGAATTAGAGGTTAGATATGTCAAAGAAAATAATTCATATTTATGGAGCATCAGGTTCAGGAACTTCAACATTAGGCAGATACATAAGCGATAAAATGGGTTATCTGTTTATGGATGTAGATGATTACTTTTGGGAGCCAACTGATCCTCCGTATACAGTCAAACGAAGCTTTGAAAAAAGGCTTGAACTTATGAAAAAAGATATTGCTAAATCTAAAAATATCGTAATTTCAGGTTCTCTTGTCGATTGGGGTGATGAGTTAATTCCTTTATTTACAACGGTTATTCGCTTAGAAACTGATACAGCTATACGCATAGAACGATTGAGAAAAAGAGAAAAAGAAGAATTTGGAGAACGAATAGAAGTTGGGGGAGATATGTACCAAAATCATCGTGATTTTATTGAATGGGCAGCTTCATATGATGATGGAGATTTAAATATGAGAAGCAAGGCAAAACACGATGAATGGCAAAAGTTGTTGAGTTGCAAGCAGATTTTACTAAATGGTAACGATAGTTTAGAATATAATTTTAATAAAATCAAAGATAACATTTAAGGTTACGCAAGGATAATAGAAGTTAATTATAAATAAAAATAAAATTAGATAAAGAAAATGATACTTTTATAATTATAAAGGCGAAATAAATTCCCATATTTTGTTATTATGTACTAAAAATAATACAAAATATTCTATTTTATTACTACTCTGTAATTTGATTTTTCAATTATTAGTAGTATAATTATATAGTAGAGAATGGGGGATATTATGAATAAGAATAGGGAAAAATTGGGATTTCACAGTTTTAGTACTTATAGAAATGAACTTTTTGCATTTTCAATAATTAGCATAATTATATTTCATTTTTTTGATAATTTTCTTGAATCGACAACTCAAACGGGTATTTCAATTTTGCCTG
Source organism: Ruminococcus sp. (assembly GCA_022510955.1). Taxonomy (GTDB): domain Bacteria; phylum Bacillota; class Clostridia; order Oscillospirales; family Acutalibacteraceae; genus Ruminococcoides. Next base: position 12,907 of record JAFLSM010000053.1, read on the forward strand.
CTAAATGCTTTAAAGAAATTATTAGCAGTATTGGTGTTGAAATTTTTGTTTTGCTTTCGGGGTTAGGTCTTTATTTTTCATTCAAAAAAAATTCAGATATTAAAGAGTTTTATGCTAAGCGTTTTATGCGTATTTTAGTTCCTTATGGCCTTTTTGCAAGTATAGCTTGGATTATAATTACAATAATCGGCGGAAATAATTTTTGGAGATACATATATAATTTTTCTCTGCTTTCATTTTGGACAGATGGAAATGTTATGCTTTGGTATATTGCTTTCATATTGGTTATGTATCTGGCGTTTCCGCTAATATTTATCATTGTAGATTCCGTGCATAGCAAACGTAATACTTTAATCGCGGTTGTTGCAACATATCTGATTTTGTTCACCTGTGAAACGATTGGTTCATCCGCATTTTATAATATTGAAATTGCGCTTTGGAGAATTCCTATTTTTATAATAGGAACATATTTCGGAAAGCTTGCATATGAAAAGCGGGAATTCAGGGCTTGGCACAGTATTTTATTTATTATATTTTTCTTACAAAAATTTATCTACTCATTAGTAGTTGTTTTTTCAGATATTGAAAAATTAGGTGAACCTGTTTTTTCAATTTATGATTTTATGCATAAATATTTAAGACTTTTTTCAGGATTTTATGGTTTGGGTCTTATGTTTTTGCTTGTTGTTATATTCAGGGCACTTAACTCAAATATAATTACAAGGATATCATCTCCTATAAGTAAAGTAACTCTTGAACTTTATATGACACATATAACCTTGAGAAATATTTGCAAAAGATTAGAGTTACCGGTCGGTAAATTATGGTGCTTCCTAATTTATATTTCAGCATCAATTATTATTACAATATTGTTGAATGTTGTATCAAATAAGGTAATTCATAAGATTAATAATAAAAATAAAATCTCACTAAGATATTTAAAGTAATCAATACTAATTTTTATTGATGCTTATATAAAATGACGCAGAGCAGTTATTGTGTTTTGCGTCATTTTATTTTTATGCAATAATCATGCATAAAAATAGACCACTCATTTTGAGTGGTCTAAAAAACTATAAAATATTGGCTCTATAATAAAAGTTGGGGTAACAAATAGAGCCTACAAAAATAAAAATAAA
>JAFLSM010000054.1 GCA_022510955.1 Ruminococcus sp.
AATTTAGCCATCGCTCGTTGCCGCTTGCGGCAAACTGAGCGGGCAATATTAATTCTGTGTAATGTGATTTTTCACATTACAACTCCATAATCTCTTTCTGCTTTGCAGCCGAAATTGTATCAATCTCTTTTATAAACTTATCTGTGATATCCTGAGTCTTCTTTTCGCCCTGCTTCAAATCATCCTCAGTAAGTTCACCGTTCTTTTTCATAGCTTTAAGTTTATCGATGATTTCACGGCGAACATTTCTTACCTGTACCTTTGTATCTTCGGCAATTTTCTGAACATCTTTAACGATTTCTTTTCTTCTGTCCTCAGTAAGCGGTGGGAACACAAGACGAATAATCTTGCCGTCATTCATTGGATTTATGCCGATGTCAGAAACTTGAATAGCTTTTTCAATCTGTTTTAATACAGTAGCATCCCAAGGCTGAATTGTAAGTGTTCTTGCCTCTGTAACCGACACAGCTGCAAGCTGATTTACAGGTGTAGGAGCACCGTAATAATCAACCTTTACTTTATCGAGAACCGCAGGATTTGCACGGCCCGCTCTGATTTCTGAATATTCTTTACGCATATGGTCAACGCGTCTTGTCATTGTTTCGTCAGCTTTTTTTAACTGTGTTTGCATAAATATGCCTCCCTTTAATTATTGAATTATATTAGATTTTTAATCATATTAGTCTTTATTTGTTACGAGCGTACCAACATTTTCGCCACAAACTGCTCTGTAAATATTTTCAGGATCTTCAATACTGAAAACAAGAATTGGAAGATTATTGTCCTTACAAAGCGAAGCAGCTGTGCTGTCCATTACAGCCAAATCCTTGTTAAGCACTTCATGGAATGAAAGTTGGTCATATTTCTTCGCATCAGGATTAGTCTTAGGGTCACAATCGTAAACACCGTCAACCATTGTAGCCTTCATAATAACATCAGCTTCAATTTCTGCAGCACGCAATGAAGCCGCAGTATCCGTGCTGAAAAACGGATTACCTGTGCCACAGCCAAAAATTACAACTCTGCCCTTTTCCAAGTGACAAATTGCTTTGTTTCTGATGTATGGCTCTGCCACTTGACGCATACCGATTGCTGTCTGAACTCTGACAGTAAGACCCAGCTGCTCCAAAGCATCACAAACGCCAAGTGCGTTTATTGCAGTTGCAAGCATACCCATATGGTCAGCTCTTGTTCTGTCCATATCACCGGAGCTTCTGCCTCTCCAGAAGTTACCGCCGCCAACAACAATGCCTACCTCAACGCCTGCATCAACACATTTTTTGATAGGCTTGCAGATTTGAAGAACTGTATCAAAATCTATGCCATGCTTTTCGTTGCCAGCAAGAGATTCACCGGAAAGTTTTAATAATATGCGTTTATATTTTGGTTGCATACATAACACCCCACTGTAATTTTATAATTACTAATATAATACAATAAAATACCTGTTTTGTAAAGGATTAACAGCCAATATTTTCAATATATTGTATATAAGGCTAAAATATCATTAAATACACACAAAAAGCCTACACTAATATAGTGTAGGCTAAATTTACAGAGTATTACAAAACCTTTGATAAAAAATCTTTTAGTCGTGGATTTTCAGGAGAATTAAAAAACTTGTCAGGTGCACTTTGCTCAACGATTTTACCTTCATCAATGAAAACAACCTTAGTTGCAACCTCTCGTGCAAAGCCCATTTCATGAGTAACAACAACCATTGTCATTCCATCTTTTGCAAGTTGCTTCATAACATCAAGAACCTCTCCTACCATTTCCGGATCAAGAGCACTTGTAGGTTCGTCAAAAAGCAGAACATCAGGGTTCATACAAAGAGCTCTTACAATGGCAACTCTCTGCTTTTGTCCGCCTGAAAGCTGATTCGGATAAGCATTTGCTCTGTCAGACAGTCCTACTCTTTCAAGCAGATTTATAGCTTCCTTTTCAGCTTCTGCCTTACTCTTCTTCAAAAGTTTGATGGGACCAAGTGTCATATTTTTGAGAACCGTCATATGCGGAAACAGATTAAATTGCTGAAACACCATACCCATCTTGCGACGATGAAGATTTATATTGATATGAGGATCAGTAATATCGGTGCCTTCAAAAAAGATTTTTCCTCCTGTCGGCTCTTCAAGTTTATTGAGGCAACGCAAAAATGTTGATTTACCTGAACCCGATGCACCAACTACTACAATTACATCACCTTTTCGAATTTCTGCATCAATTCCCTTTAACACCTCAACCTTGCCAAAGGATTTATGCAAATTATCAACCTTAATTAAAACATCATTAGTGGTCACTGTTACGCAGCCTCCTTTCAAGCTTTTTCAGGAAGAATGAAATAATCAGCACTATAACAAGATATACCACCGCAACTGTAACAAGCGGGAAAAACGCCTCATATGTGCGTGAACGAATAAGGTTTCCGACATATGTAAGATCTTGAAGTGCAACATAACCTGCAACTGAGGTTTCCTTTAAAAGAACAATGAATTCATTTCCAAGTGCAGGCAAAACATTCTTGAAAGCCTGAGGAATAATAGTATATATCATTGTACTTGAATAGTTAAATCCAAGAGAACGACTTGCCTCAAACTGTCCTTTGTCGATTGACATAATACCCGAACGCACAATTTCTGCAACATATGCACCGGAATTAATACCAAATGAAATAACAGCCGCAACTACGGCCTCACGAGAGGTCACAAATACAAGATAATACATAATCATAAGCTGAATAACAACAGGCGTTCCTCTTATGACTGTAATATAAAGATTGCAAATTGTATTAAGTATCTTTAAAATGTAATCGCTAAACACACTGCATTTGCGGTTTGCCAGATTCATATCATGAGTGGAGCGAATAATTGCAACTAAAAATCCGATAGCAATACCGATTAGAAGTGCAAAAAAGGTAATTTCAAGCGTGACACCAAGTCCCTTTAATATCTGCAACCATCGGTCATCTGTAATAAAAGTTTTGGTAAAGCTGTCAGCAATACCTTGAAAAAAATCATTCATAACTTACTTTCCTTTATTTATAAAATATGCAGCTGAACTGCAGCTGCATATCTTGATGTTATTCTTTTACAATAATTACCTGTGTAGCAGTTGTATATGTATCAGTAAAGTTTATTGACTGAAGTCTTTCCTCTGTTACTGTCATACCTGCCATACCAAAGTCAGCCTTACCTGACTGAACAGCAGTGATAATTGAATCAAAGTCCATATCATCAATCACAAGCTTATAGCCAAGCTTATCACAAATAGCCTGTGCAATCATAGCATCAATACCAACTACAGTTTTACCATCATAGAACTCATATGGCTCAAAGAAAGCATTTGTAGCCATATGAAGCTCACCCTTTGAAGTGTCAACATCAGCAGGTGACTCATATGGTGAATTGCCCGCATTATCGCCAATATAGTTATTAATTATTTTTTCTACAGTACCATCTGCCTTAAGTTCATTAAGAGCTTGGTTAATATCTTGTGTAAGTTCATCGTTATTCTTCGCAACGCAAATAGCATATTCCTCATCTGCAAAAGGCTCATCAAGAATCTTTAAACCCTCATTTGCAGCAACGAAAGCCTTAGCAGGTTCACTGTCGATAATTACACAGTCAACTTTTCCCTGTGAAAGTGCTAAAACTGCGTCAGCACCTTTATTGAAACGCTCAATAGTTGATCCCTCTTCCTCGTAGTCAGAAGCGTAAAGATCGCCTGTTGTGCCAAGCTGAACACCAATTTTCTTTCCCGGAAGATCGTCAACTGAAGTGACAACCTTTGCAGGTTCTGTTGTTTCCTGTGCACCGGCATTAGAATCATCGCCACAACCTGTAAGCGCAAAAGCTGTTGTACAAATCATGGCAACAGAAAGAATAGCTGATAATAACTTTTTCATAAGTAGTACCCCTTTTATTTTAATAAATCTATGATAATACAAATTAACAAAAAAATCAAGAAAATTCTTATAAAATTATCATATTTTTTGTTAAAACAATAAAATAACACGAAATACAACAAAAAAGAAAAAGTGCCGAATAAATCGACACTTTATGGCGGAGAGAAGGGGATTCGAACCCCTGGTACGGGGAAACCCGTACACATGATTTCCAATCAAACAATATAGAATAAAATTTGGCTTGTTTACTTAGGTTTTTGCTTTTGTTCTACTAATTTGTAGCAAATATGTAGCAACTATACAAAACAAAAAAACACCCCTCACCCACCGATTAAGGTAGATGAGGGGGATAACCTTATTTTACGAAACTTGAACTTTTTTATCTCTTATTTATGATTTTCACTGATTTACCAGTTTCGTATAATCCGTTTTCTATAATATTTTCAGCTTTATATTCTTTAACTACGGATTTTGCAGATCCTGTAGTACTATGACTAGCTATTAAATTAAAAACAAACTTAGTATTATCTTTAATAGGAAATTGGCTAGCATCAACATTATATGAAATTCTTACCGCATAATCAGCATCTGTGTCATTGCGATCATACTTGTCAACAAATACGATTGGCGATTTACTGGGAGGAATTTCAAATATTTCGTGAACACCATCTTTTCCTTCAATTTTGTAATATAAAGAATAATTTAAATTAGTTAACATTGCATGAGATTTGTTAACTATTTTTATTTTATATATTACATCGTTGCCCACTATATTTTTACATATTTTGTCAGCCACTATAATTTTAGGTTTTATAAGAAAAATTATAACAAAAAAACAAAAAGAAGATACTAAGCCAGATATTATACCAACAATCCAATTCCCAATATCACACATACTCTCACCTATTATTATGTTAATGTTCAATATCCATCATAAAAAATCCTCCTTAACATTAAAAACATTTTTTAATTTTCTAGTCTTCAAAGCTTTGGATTGGTAATATAATACCACAATATTTTTTTAAAATCAAGCTATTTTGACAAAAACTTTATATTATCTTTACGAGAAATATGCGCGTCGCATACTTATTATAATATATTTTCAATAAAAAAACTGTCACTTAATCCCTAAAAAATTTGCATAAAAATATGCAATAAATAAAAAATCCCCGAAATAATCTTTTTACGGATTGCTTCGGGGGTAATTTTTTGATGTTGTGTGATTAATTTTAAATGTGTAAAATTAAGTTTTTTACACACGAAAAGTTAAATTTTAATATGCAATCATCAAAAATGCTATGTTTTTGTTAATTGCAAGCGGTTTAACCGTTTCAAATTTGAGCCATTTATGCCAAAGCCTTTTTAGCGTTGGCTACTTTGGTGCTTAGAGAGTTGTACGCCTTTGTTTCCAATGCGTATACAGCCTTGATTGTATTAGGTCCGACAATACCGTCGACTGTAATACCTGCTGCTTTCTGAACTTCCTTTGTAGCCTTTAGTGTTCCGTCACCGAAACCGCCGTTGTTGTCAACTGTCTGTGAAATTACTCCCATGGCTTTCAGCGTTCTTAAATGCTGCTTATAACTCCAAATTGCATCGTTTGTTTGTCCGTACTTAATCATTTCTTCTCCTCCATTTAAATTAATTAATTTGTTTACTTCTGTAGCAATATAGCTATGTTTATTATAAAGATAATCGCCTGGGCAAGATTTATTAGCAAACCATCTATGTACTGTCATATTTTGCTTGTCTACCTGACCAATAAGAGATTTGTCTGCTTTCCAAAGCAACTTTTTAATACCATTACGCTTACAAATGTCAGCACACAGTTTGATAAGCGACTTCATAGCAGCATCAGTCACTCTGTGTTCTGAACTTCCGTCATCTGCAACTTCAATGGTTACAGCTCTATTGTCATTGCTTGCAGATGATGTACACCAAGAACGGTTTTTTTCTTCTACATACAGAGCAATTCTGCCATCACTGCCAATACCATAGTTGGACGATGCCTCCGTTGAAGATGATGCAAACAAGTTGCCACAACTTTCGATTGACATATTTCCTGCCATGCAATGTATGCTGATTGTATCAATAGAATGGTTACGCTGTCCCGAATGGTTTGGACTTAGTTTTTTCAAACTAACCAATGAACTGTTTGTATACACCATAATTATTCCTCACTTTCCACGATTTTCTCATATGTTTTGTTAAATATATCAGGTTTACAAGGGTATAATTCTCCTTTAACACCTTGAATAATATAATCTCCAATAGAAACGTGATGTACTCCCTCAAGGGTTCTTATATATAATTCACACGGTAAGTTATTGTTATCTTCAAAAAACATTGTTCCATTTTCAAGAGCAGTAACCGCCCAATTAGGAACATAAAATTTTCCGTCTTGCGTTTTAAAATCTCCGTCATATTGAAATGCTTCAATTACAACAGGCTTTTTTCTGTATCTACTCATAATCATTCCTCACTTTCCACTTCGGGCAAACCTGCAACACTTGTCAATATAGATAAAATACCTGCAAGCAGACTTGCTGAACCGACTGCAATCCAATTAACATCAGACATCACTGTAGATACTCCGACAGTCGCCACAGCTGTCTGTGCGACTGTTCTAATTGCTCTAATACCTGCTGCCTTGAACCATTCTTTTGTGATTTTTTTCATTTTAATCATCCTTTCGCTTTATGATATTCCTCAAGGTCGTCAATCCTATGATTTGCGACCTTAATTTTTTCCTCAGTAATTTTCTGCTGTTCTTCCAAAGCATATGTACGCTCGATTAAATTGTTGTGTTCGTCAACTTTCTTTTCAAGCTGTTCAATGCGATAGTTAGACAGCTTTGATGTTGCCATAATACCGCCGAAAGTACCACCAAGCGTACCAACGAGGCTGATTAGAGCAACTATAATTGTTTCTGTCATACTGACCCTCCTATATATCAAATTCCCTGTCATACCCTGCACCGTAGCAGAATGCGTGAATTTTGCTATTCTCTCGGTCAACGGTGATAACATTAAATGCAGTATCGTTCGCAGTATTTACTGTTTTATTATATGTGTTACCATCTGTCGACTGTTTTTCTCCATTATTGCAGGCGTTAGGCACGGATATAAATGTAAATCCCTCATACACATCACTGAGCAATGCGTGTTTGTGGCCGTTTACACAACATAGAATTTTTGCTCCGTCTGCGGTGAATGTTTTTGTTGCCGTTTCGCCGTTTACTGTTGCTGTGAATGTTCCTTTGTCTCTGTACGCTTTCAACAGATTAACTGCATTGATAACATTACAATCCCAATTTTTATCGCCGTCATTATATGTGTGTGAGTTTGTCCAAGAATCAGAATACAACGGCACGTGACTGCAAACTATAATTCCCCAATCGGAATTGATGTTACTGAGTGCATTGTCTGCAATCCATTGCAACTGTTTAGCTGAAATATTGTGACAATTTATTTTCGGCGCGGTATAGGTTGCTTGCTCAGGTGCAACAACACCAAAATTGTCATTATCTGATGTATTTAAGTAAATCAGCCTAATTTTTGAATTTGGATAATCCATGTAACCGTAACCTCCGTATGGGTCATTTGGATTTGTTACAACACCGCTATTCTGCTGTTTCCTCATTATTCTGGTAAATATTTCAGACTTGAGGATTTCGCTGCCAGGATACGGATTGCCGTCGTGATTTCCCCTTAACCAAATATTTGGAACGGTTATATTTGAAAATATTTCACGGCACGATTTGATGTCCTCAACAGCTGATGTTTTGCTAATAGCAGTCCAATTCTTTATATAATCTCCGCCAAATACAACCGTGTCTAACGGTGCAGTTTGATTGATTACAGCTAATGCCTGTGCTGCGTGCTTTAAGCTGTCTTTTGTTTCATCAAAATGTAGGTCTGTGAGAAAAGCAAGGCTAAACGGCACAGTTCCGTTGCCGCTACCCGGTGCTGATGGTGTCGTTGTTTCTGTAATTTCTTCATTGACCGTCACAATCGAATTTTCGCTAATGTCAAAAGCTGTAAAACGAACATAAGCAACATCTTGCAGACTAACTGAACTAACCGAAGAAGGCACGCTAATCTGAGTTAAATTATTACCGTCAATCACGGGGTTATAAGGTTTGACTGCACTTGAAGATGTGTCCTTTAGCAAATTTAGCCTTATATCGCAAATTCGTGTGCGTTCTGATTTATACCACACAAAGCCTACAGAACCTGCGTTTGTGTTAGTGGTATCTAAATCCATATTTTTAAATCTAAGAACATCACCAACGCTAACCGGAATAAATCCTGTTGCAAAAAATGTTCCATAGGTTTCGCCTTCCGTGACAGTTCCGCTTGAACCGCTTACCCTTGCTTTAGCTTTGTAACCAATTTTATTGTAAACGCTTCCGTCAGTGTCTGTTGCAAGAGGTAACTTATTAGTGTAACTCTTTACAACAGTATCGCTTTGAGAACCTCCCTCACCTGTAACAGACAATATCTTGTCAGCAACAAACCCTGCCGCATTTTTTACATAATCAGGCACTTTATTAACATCAACAAGACTTGCAATATCGTTTTTGTCCTGAGCTGTCAGTATGTAGCTGTCACCCTTGTCGCCTTTATCTCCTTTAGCTCCTGTATCACCCTTTTCTCCTTTGTCACCCTTAGAACCGTTGCGTATAGTAAATGTCGAACTCTTGCCGTCAGTTTTTGAAAATGTAATAATATTATTTCCGCCATCCTCTGATGAAGAAACACAACCTATATTTGAAATTCCAACGCCGTCAATGCCGTTCGCACCATCAGCACCTTTAAGGCTTTCAAGCCACTGCGTTTCTGTTCCACTATAGCCATTGTCACATGCAATTTGATACGCTGATTTTCCCGGCACGGCTATGCCTCCGCCACCTTCTACAATCATAGAGTCGATTTCAGATTTTGTATATACATTTGCTTTGTCGGCTTTGTTTGCAAGAGCCGTGTCAACATCTTCCTTATTGCTTTTTCCTTTAATTTCTGTCTGTAGTGCTTGTGAAAGTTTTTCTTTTGTTACAACCCCATATGCTATTTCATCTGTTGTAACAGCACCATCTGCTATCTTCAAAGTGCTAACAGCTCCATCCGCAATTTTCTTTGTTGTAACCACACCGTCTGCTATTTTCTTTGTAGTAACAGCCCCTGTATTTAACTTTTCTTCCGTAACTGCTCCGCTCACAAGATTGCTCGGCAAAACCGCACTATCCGCAATCTTACCAATAGTAACAGCACCCTTTGCAATATTCTCTGAGGACACCGTGCCGCTCGCATTTTTTATTGCGTCTGTAATGCCATAGCCTGCAAGGGTCGTTGCTCTATCGGCTTTTTGTGCAAGAGCCGTTTCAACCTCGTTTTTTGTATACGCATTTATAATGCCGTAACCTGCAAGGGTGGTTGCTTTGTTTGCTTTCTTTGCTACATCTGCTTCAATATTTGTAATTGCTTGTGTTGCCTCTGAAATGCCTTTATCCATACGATTTAGGTTATCGGCGTTAAGGGGTGTTGAAGAGCTTGGGGTATCCTCCCAATTTATTCTATTATATGTATCCATTTCTAATCTCCTTTCGCTTCAATTTCATCAGTTAAAGCCTTAATTCCTGTCAGTGTTCTTGATAACATAAAGCTTTTGACTGTTTCTGTTTCTATATTACCTTTTTCATCATAAATATAGTTACCCTCTGTGTCAGTCTGATTAACAACAATTCTAATCGTATCACCGCACTCAACCCAAGGCCTGCCGTCAAGTGTGGCGGACATAGGTGTATATTGAGGAGCATACATTTTTAACCCTGAAAAATCATGAATTAAATTAATAATATTGGTATTTGATGTTGTAGGATTTCCGGTGCCGTCACTTTCCTGCCAACAAAGAATATTTTCAGTAAAATCATAAATCCGCTCCTCTGTTCTTGTTCCTATTTCTGAATTGAGTTTTTTAACTTTTTCATTGCGGGAATTGCCACCAATAGAGAACAAAAGGTAATTATAACCGTATGTAATATATTCTTCACTATATAATTGCTCATAGAAATCATAGCTTTCTGCATTTTTGCCATATAGATTTGAATCATAAAAAAACACAATATCAAATACGCTTGAACTTCCATCTGGAACAATAACGCCAAATCCGCCGAGCATTTCACAACACATCCGTACAACTTCGCCTTTTGTTACATTAGAATTGTCTTTAAGCCAGTCGTCATTAAATATTGGCATATCATTTAGTGTTAGATTCGTGGTTTTATTGATAACTGTACTTAACACATCATTTACATGATCTGATATTGGTATAGACAAACAACCCTTAAGTATTGTTCCAAACTTAGCACCGCTTTTTATATAATTGTATAAAATGTTCGTTGCGTCAGTCTGATACATTTTCGCAAACCGATCATAAGCAACAATATGTCGGATATTTTTATTGTTTTGATCTCGTTGTGCTGAATCAATAAACCCCCAAAATAAGCACCATGTTTTTGAACTTTCTGTATTTCCCGGTCGCCGCTTTAATGACGGATAAAGTGTGTTTTTTGGATACAGCAAATCATTTGTTGTAAATGTCTGCTTTAGATTAACATAAATCCACTTTCCTACAAGGTTATTAGAAAATACTTTGCTTTCGGTGTCTATCAAGTCGATGTTAAACTCGCTTGCAATGCATCCGCCGAATTTCAAATCGCTTTCATCACAAATTGACTGTTTGAGTATCATACTTTCGCTGATCATATTTTCTTCATAAATAGTCATACGCGGAATTCCGTCTTCAGCAACAACTGTAATACTCAAAACATTTTCAATTAGATTATTAATGATTGCATTCTTTGTGCTGCTGTCTATATCTTTCAAATGCTCACCCCTTTAATATTCAATAAAAGTCAGCTGTATAGGCTTATACTCGATATTATCAGCCTTTATACTTTTTGGGGTATAGGTTGTGTCAGGCATATAGGCAGTCATCGTTCGGTAGTTAAGCAGTTCATCATCCCAATACTCTATTCGCATTTTTCTTTGCTGTGAGTTGTCCATTGCGGAATTTAAAGCACTTCTGAGCTTTGTCATCTTCTCAAGATTAAGCGGTTTTGTAGTAATAACAATCTTAGTTTTTTTGTTTGGTGATGTAATTCTATGTAATAGATTGTTACTATCACGATAAGCCTTAACTTCTGTTCGTTGAAGCGGTGTAGCCTCGTAACCCTCCTTAGCAATAAGGTCGTGAGGGAACAGCTGACCGCTTTTTACAAATTTAATTAAATATCCGTTGAAGCTCATACTATCCCCCCTTTTTATGCAAGTGCTGATTTGCCTGTACGCTTTCGCTGTCGCTCGTTATGCTCAACAACACTGCGATATATCTCTCTGCCGTCAAGATTGACTGTGAGCGTAATATCGCCGTTTCCTGCACCGCCAAACTCTGCAAGCACTTCTGACATTGCCTGTTTCATTGCTGATATTGGGGATACAACCTCAGCCTCTCGCTTGTTGTCGCCGAGCACTGCAAGAAATTCACCATAATTTGCAGGAACAACCGTGCCTGTTGCAAGTTTTGGGATTCGAGGCGTTGTTATTACAGGAAGCCACTCAAAAACCTTTGCTCCAAAGAAATCAACATTTCTTATATTGTTAAAAGCAGAATTTAATGCGTCAAAAGGATTAGCTATAATGTCATTAATACCGTCAATAAAGTTGTTCAAGGTATTTTTGAAAGCCTCTTCAACAGATTTTTGGATGTTTGATATTCCGTCTTTATCTGAGAAAATCCCCTTAACCTTATTCCAAGCAGAGCCAAAAGTATCTTCAAACCATTTGCTTACTCCTGAAAACACATCTTTTATACCTGACCAAACATCTTTAAAATGACTTTTTACTTGTGCTGTCTTAAAATTAGCCGTAAGGGCATTTTGAGAATTTACACCTTGTGTCTCAAAGGATGATGATAAACTACTGTCATTCTCAACAAAAGATGTTGCTTGTACAAGACTTTCTTGAACTGCCGATACTGTTTTTTCAGACATACCGCTTTTGCCATTTTCGATTGCATTTTCGTATGATGATGTGACATCCTGACCGATAGAATCGCCTATTTCGTTGCCAATACTTCTTCCTCCGGTGCCATATCTTGATTTCTCATACGGATCTAAACTGCCATAGATTAAATCAGCATATTCCTCACCGTGAATAAGGGTCAGAAAAGCTTTGTGATTTTGACCTAACATATCACCAATCCACGGAATACGGTTTAAAAATAAGGCTACTGCTTTATCTAATGCAATTGACGCAATAAGTGCAAACTTTGAAAATATGCCATCAAAATCAATTTTACTGCAAAGGGCATCTAAGGCATCATTAACCTTTCCAATGTCAAGATTTACGATAAAACCAATCAACAAATCTAATACATCATTTATGACTTCATCAAACATTTCTCCTAAATCAGACCACCATTCTTCATCTCCAAACCACTCGTTCATTTCTTTAGCTAACTCGGCACCAAGACGAGTAAATCCCTTTCCGTCTTCGCCTGCTAATGCTTTAAAAGCGTTATATATGACCTTAACAAATGCACTTACACCGCTTTTAATCAGTGTCATAGCATCATGAATTGAGAATGTTTCAAGGAATTTATTTAAGCCCTCGCCTAATTCTGAACCTATATATTCCCATAGATTATGGACATTGCCTTCTTCATCCTTGAACTCATAAGTGAACAATTCTATGCCGGATTGTATCAATCCATTAATCGTTTTTGCGATTGATTCCGCTATTGAAGGCTTACCGTTTTCATTATCAGACAAATTCAATGTCTGGAAATACGAAGCAAGTGTTGCACCTATTTTGTCACCTAATTTCTCCCACTTAAAATTAAATGCAAAACCTCCTACAGTATCAAACACTGCGTTTATCCATCCTGCTACAATAGCTCCGTATTCTTCTGCATTAAAATTATCTATAAAAGTATTTAAAACAGTAGCTATATCATCGCCTAACAAATAGAAATCGATACTATTTAAAAGAGTTCCTACAAAAGCGATTGCTGTATTTAACCCCTTTGCTATAGTCTCGCCGACGCTACGCCACAATTTTTTATCAACAAGAGCCCCATTGATAAAATCACCAATGTTAGTAGCAATCTCAACAGCTTGGTTTTGTATATCGCCCCAGTGAATTTTATTAAGCGCATTAGATATTTTCTCTGCAACCAAAAATCCAACTTGTTTCCATTGTCCATGCTTTATAGCATACACAAGAGCCTTATCTAAACTGGACTGCTTGACTGTTTTCTCAGCTTTCTTAACTGCACTGTCAACAGCTCCGTTAAGTGCATTGTCAATAACACCTGAAGCATTTAAAACATCTGCAACTAAATCTGAAACAGTGTCAGAAGCTGAATTATCCTGATCCATAATATTAAGTTCATCAAAACTTGCAATATTATCTTTCAATTCTAATGTTGCATCAGATATACCGCTGACAGCATCAGCCGCATTGTTGGCATCATTCGCAAAATCAAGGACAGCACCCGAAGTTTCGGACGAATCGCCAAAAACAGCCGTTACAATATTTTCAAACCACTCTGCTATAGATTGCAATCTGTCTAATACTGCGTTTAAAATTTGCAGTAAAGGTGTAAACACATTAATTAAGCCTTTACCCATTGTTGCAAGTAAAGATTGCCACCTTAACTGTAATATTCTTGTCTGATTTGCCCAACTGTTCTGTGTCCTTGCAAAATCACCTGTCGCATTTGATAACTGATCAAGTACGAAATTGTAACGCAGGGTTACTTTTTCAGCCTCCGTCATTTTAGATGTTGTTTTTCCATAACCATTTGCAAGAGCATATGCATCTAATGCGTTCTGGGTCATTACGATACCCAAATCTTTGA
>JAFLSM010000055.1 GCA_022510955.1 Ruminococcus sp.
CTTTGCAAATATTATAAGCATCGACAGACGCTTTCATCATACAAGCAAGGATTTTAATATTGTTATCATCTTTACCGAGAATTGTTTGTAATTTCAATTGAGCCTTTTCCATTTTCTCATACACAAGAAAATCCGTTAACTGTTTATCAACTGCTGCAAAATCAAAGTTATCTGCAAAAGCTAATACACGATTTTTAATTTGAGGTTGTAGATTTATTTTGTCGCAAAGATGTAAAAGATCCATATCATTCCTCAATACTTAACTTATGCTCTAAACAATAAATCAAAACAGCTTGCTGTATTTCTAACAAATATTTTTTGAACTCGTAGTCTACAAAGTATTTGCTATCAATCGCAGATGCAGAAACTTCCTCACCTCTGAAAAACGGCGGACAAGGGTTCAGCAATGCACCATTGTTTGCTTTTTCCATAATTTCAGCGGTAATCTGATACTCCTTAAAATCATACAAAACATTCTTCGGAAGTGAATCAGTACAGACTATATCTTTATCGCATATAGCAGAATGAATATCATAATCCACTATAACATTTTCCATTTCATATCCTTTCGGACAACTTTGCGAAAAATCCAAATTCATAACATCAGCAATTTCTTTCCACGCAAGTCCTATATTACATTTTCTGCCGCAGAAAAGATACTTATCGCTAAGATATTTACTTCTGATTTTGGAAAGCGAATATAAATCCGAAAGCACCTCACAAGGATGGTTAATATCTGTCATTGCATTTATAACAGGAACATCTGAATATTTAGCTATCTTTTCAAGCAATTCAATATTGCTATGGCGCACAACTATTGCATCAGCCCAGTTATTCAAATACCTGATAACATCTTTTATTTCTTCCTTTTTATCAAGTGTTTCGGGTGGAAATAAAATAGTCTGACCGCCGAGCAAATGTATTCCCTTTTCAAATGTAATGCGAGTACGAATACTTGACGAAGGAAAGAACATTACAATAGTCTTATTTTTCAAGAAATTTTTGTATTCGCCCTTTTGCAAAGAATCTGCTATTTCAAATATTTTTAATATATCTTTTTTTGTGTAGTCAGTTAATCTAATTAAATTTTTCATAATAAACTGTCCTTAAAAATAATACATCTAAATTCTACCACGAAATAAAGTATATATCAACATATAATAAACTTTAAATTGAGCCTTGACGTAAAACGATGAGCGCGCTATAATTTAATTCCACCCTTGGAAAAGGTGGTGCGATATCGAGACGTGTGAACAGTTCAGCACGCCGGCAAGACAGCCAATATGGCATCCGATAAATAATGGTCTTGTAGATTAAGCCCAATAGAAACTGGTTGCTTAATCTACAGGACTTTTTTCTTTGTGATAACGAAAGGTGTTGATTATAGAAATATGAGTGAAGTGAAATTCTCTCCCGAAGGGAGAGGCAAGCATATTGTTTGTATATACGCCCACCGCACAGCAGCGGACGATATACAAACAGTTTCGGGGAGAACCCCGAACCCCCAGACTAACGAAAGAGAGGTAAATTATCAAAGACAACAAAAACAAACTTGTAGCATTAAGATTTCGCGAAAGCGATTACGACAAGATAAAAACAAAAGCCGAAAAAGCAAACATGAATTTCACTGAGTTTGTTACAAACTCTGCGTTAAATAAGAAGATTATAAAAATTGATGGATTGACCGATGTGCTAAAGGAGATAAAAGCAATCGGCAGGAATCTCAATCAACTAACTACCTTGTGTAATATGGGTAAGATAGTCTATCCTGATTTAACCGATCTAAAAGCTGATTATGCAAAAGCAATTGAAGCCCTTGACGAGATAGCAAGGAGGTGTGGTTGATGGCAATCTTCACAGCAATCTCAAACAAAGTTCAATCCGCTGTCGCTATGAAACGAGTACTCGACTATGTAACACAGGATTACAAAACAATGTTTTATGACGAGGTCAATGATTGTTCATATAATCTCGTCAGCGGGCAAAATTGTGTACCCGAATCCGCATACAACGAGTTTATGACTACCAAACACCGCTTTAACAAAGCTAAAGGTGTATTCTTCAAACAGTATGTGCAATCGTTCAAGCCCGACTGTGGGGCAACTCCGCAACAGATTCATCAAGTGGGTGTGGAGATGGCAAAAGCTTTTGACGGATTTGAGGTAGTCATAGCTACTCACATTGACCGTAACCATTGGCACAATCACATTGTTGTTAATTCCGTAAACAGTGAAACGGGATTAAAGGTACAAATCAACGAAAAGGGCTTGGAACAGCTTCGTAATAAGTCAGATGAAATCTGTAAGAATTATGGACTTGAAGTATTAGAACCTTATAAAAAACCAAAGCAAACCACTATGAATCAACGTGAGTACAGAGCGGCTTTACGGGGTAACAGCAAAAAGCTCCAACTGATGAATGCGATAGATTATGCGGTCATTAGCAGTAGGAGTAAGGAGAAATTCATTGAAAATATGAAATGCTTGGGTTATGGCGTTAAGTGGATTGACCACTATAAATATATCACTTACACCGCTCCCGACGGTCAGCGTTTCAGAGACAACCGATTATTCGGAGAAAAATATTCTAAAGAAAATATGGAGGATTTATATGGACTTAAACCAATTACAACAAATGAATCAAATACAGACAATAACAGACCAAACAGTGAATGCGCTGACGGAACCGATTCAACCAAAGTATTTAATGTTGAAACCGGAGCAGTACAACCTATTAGCGGAGCATATATCGATGATTGGGGACGCCATTGTGCGAAATACGGATTTGATAGCAAAGCTGCCCACGCAGGAGGGCTTGGAGAATCTGATTACCAACGAGGTTCGATACTGGATGAACAATACTCAGGATTCGGTACAGAATGGTATTACCTGGGTGAAATCTTCAATGGAGCAGCAGTTGAAGAATCAGACGGACAGTATGCAGAAGATATTTGGTACGGAACTTCAGAAACTGAAAGCGGAACTACAGACAACGACACGAGCGAAAGTGAATTGGTTCATGCTTGGAGCGATATTGCCTACGGTGCTGTTAATCTTGCAGCTGATTTGGCGATGATTATCGACAACGAGGTGAATGATGATGATTGGAAGAAGAAACAAATCGTTGAGCGCAAGAACCGCCCGAAATCTCGCCCCAAGAGCGGACTTAAGATGAAAATGTAAAGGAGGACGACAAACCAAAATAAATGCTGTGATGCCAAATGTCGGCAAAACAGAGCAATATACCAAAGCAAGAACTCGAAACTCTTGCAAGACGTTTTTTATCCGATATTCAAGCCTTCTTTGAAAGTGAAGAAGGTCAGAAAGAATATCAGGAGTGGTTACGGCAGAGTGAGAAGAAAAAACACGATAAAGATAATGTAGTATGAACAAAAGCAAGGCAGGGAGCAAAACTCTCTGCCTTGTTAGTTATAATTTCATAATCGAATTAAAATAAAATGTTCACAAATTTGTATGCGTTTTTTAGTACATATTATATAAGTTTTATAAATTATTTTCTATATGTCGAATTCTGTCAATAAATGGAATTTTGTGTTAGAATATATATGTATAGTATATGCTAAATAATAGTTTTTCTGGATTGTAATTAAATTGTATTTTCCATTATAAATAAACTTTCAGGGAAGTCTTTCTTTTTTACATTTAATGATAAATTATAAAATAAAAGGGGTTCAACCTATGTATGCTTCTATTTTAAACAACTTTAATTCGCTAGCATTGTTAGACCAAATACTATTTATTATTCTTGTTGTGTCACTATTGGCGAAATGGATTGGTGACATTGTCGTATGGGTAATTTGTAGAAAATTAAATACCGATAAAACTCACGTTGGCAAATGTATCTACTTGGATTCTCAACAGGAAGACAATTGCTCTATTCCAACTTTTGAGAAAAAATACTTCAAGAACCGACACTGCAACAAAAAATCATGTCCCGGTTATAGAGTATGGAATTATACGATAGATCAAATAAAGCAAATACATAGAGTTCCATTTTGGATATTAACTTTTATAAAATCAGTATCTGAATTAAGCTCAGTTATACTAATTATTCGAACGCTTTTACTTAGTGTTCCAAATTCTTAAGTGAAGGATGGTATTTTATCATGAAAACCAGATATTGTGCCAAACATTACAATTATAATGACTCTGGACATGGAAATAGCAATATTGAAAAATATTTAAAGAGAGAAATTGATTTTTTATTAGCACCTTCGGCTAATCAGCTAAATAAAGTGGATTTTGACGAAATCTATTTACCAATTCCAGATGCTGAAAAATTTTTATCAAGTGTATTAGTAAAATCTCCAGTTGATAAAGTTCTTTATTTGACAGGGCTAACTGGTTCGGGAAAGTCTATGATTTTAAAAAGCGTTTTTCGTTGCGGTGGAATGACGCCTCGTTTTTGTGATAATACTTTAATTATTCCGTTCTCATTTGATAATTTTTCATCTGGAGATTTACAATTAAATAGTAATAAAGGTATTGAAACCGTATTTTCAAATATGCTTAGTTGTGCGTGTGAAAAGATTGAGGCAAACTGTCCTAACTTGAAAAGAGTAGAAGGAAACGAAGAAGATTTTTTTGAAATGGTTAAAAATAGTAGAGGAGATTATACTCAAGTGGCCGATACATGGCCTAGACCACCAATAAACGAAAGAATGAAGCGATTTATTAGCGAAAATCCTATTCCTTTTCACTCTGCCGTATTAAAGTATTACTTAAATCAGGATGCGTGCGATATTGATAATTTAATCATCTTAGTAGATGATGTGGAAGGTGCTGGTGAAAAAAATGAGTTATTACCAGTAAAGGTTGCATACAGAGTAATTACTTGTTTAGAGAATATACCCGCGTCTAAAGAATGGTCCGCCCACCTTGTTATTAGCTGCAGAAATTATGTTTATAGATTACTTATAGACAACAATTATACACCCGAGCATCAGTATATTGAAACTTATACAGAATCTGATGTTTTTCATATAGAGTCGGCCCCGGCAGTGATTGAAATAGCAAAAAAACGATATGATGCTATATCTAAAAAAGAGTCAAGCGAAAAATGGAAAACAGCTTTGGATGTTGTGTTGCTCTTAATCGGAAGCATTGATTCATCTATTGGTGAATTTATTTTAAATATTAAAATTAGAAATATTCGAAAAGCACTATCTTTAACAAAACAAATTGTATATAACAAACAGTGGATTCAGCGAGACTATATAGAAGATGTACCTGGAGCTTTTTCAATCGATTCGGTAAAAGATTATAATGTTACTCCCGCGGCCTTAATACGTGCTATTGGTATGCGCGAGTCCTTGATATATTGTTCTAATGAATCGGATATTCCTAATATAATGTATAACGCGGAGGATTTAGATTTGTATCCTTTACTTGTATTAAAATACTGCATAATAAGAAGAAATTCTAAATACTCGAATTGGAATGATACGATAAATTTAAAATATTTTTATGAAAGAATTGCTTACACATTTCAAGAGAACAGCAACTATGTAAATAAATTCAAAAAAGCATGTGAGTACTTAATCCTTAATCGTTTATTGCTACGAAGCATAGATCAACTACAGGATAACGCACTTCCGGTAAGTGAACAAAATGTGAGTAAAATCGATCAAGTGTATTTGTCAAATTCAGCGGTCGATTTATGGGATATGCTTGGTAAAAATAGTGTGATACTCGAAATGTATATCGATGATATTTGGATTGATAATTCAGAACGAACGAACAGTAAACATCAATTTCGCGGGTTTGATTTTGAAAATTTTCAGTCCGCGTTACGTTATTTGGATGCACTAATAGAAATCGAAAGCGTAATGAAGAGTCATACCGATAATATCGGGCGAAGAGCAGAATATATTGATTTGTTTGGAGATGATAGTATTTGTATGCACTTGCTTAAAGGGTTAAAGAATAGTGTGATTGCCTTTTTTAAAGAAGATGCGAATGCGCAGCCTGAAATGAAAATAATAGAATCATTAATGAATAAAATTTGAACAGCAATATGTAAAGCTGACATGTTTTTTTGAATAATTAAATAACTTATATTAAAAGAACAAATCCGAACCCGTCTCCAACTGGAGCAAGGTTCGGATTTTTACTGTTTGGTGCAGGTAACAGGACTTGAACCTGCATGAAATTGCTTTCACATGGACCTGATGATTACACAACCTCGGTGTAAATTGAAAAAGTCAGTGTTTAAGCCGTTCTTGGAACTAAGTTTATCAACCAATGCTATAATTATTCCTAAGATATGTCGAAAAATATCGAATTTGAAAATCCGATTGTAATTATAACTCTTGTTTGAAATAATAGTAATAGCAGATAAAACAGGGGGATAGAAAATGACAAACGTATCGGTATTTAGGTCAAATGCGAATGTATGTCAGTTATTATACAAGAGATATGATGAGCGATGTGGATAACTCGTCCATCGGTATCGTCTTGTGCACAGATAAGAGCGTTGCAGTAGTTAAATATTTCTTGTCAAAAAATATGCTATATCTTCCGACAGAGGAAGAAATCAAAAACAAATATTACAGAGTTGTAATCAGAGGTTGCAATGTTCACAAAATTGTATGCGAAAATTAGTGTCTTTTTCACAACTAAATGGCTTTATTTTCTATATGTCATATACTGTCAATTTATAGATAAAAATGTTACAATAGAAATAGATAAAAACAGCAAAACAGCAAATAATATGTAATTACAATGAACGTTTGTACTATTAAATAGTTATAGGATTAATTGAATATATAAAAATACGACATTGAGATTGCGCAAAACTATTTGTATAGTTGTAAAATGTAATAAGTAGCAGAGTGTTTTGTAAAGCTAAAAGATTATAGGTGGTTATATTATGTGGAGGAGAATTTTAATAATTGTTGAATGCATTGGTGCAGTATGTGCGATTTTAATGAATATCAACAGGTTGATTTGTTGTTGGCATAACAAAGATTTTTTTAATAGTTAGCTTCTACTTGATTTACAAGTAAAATTGAGGATATAAGAATAAATAAAATGATGTTAACAGCGATAGTTAATTTTGATTTTTCTTGCTTGAATGGATGGTGCTTTATGTACAAAATTGGAATAGTTGTTAATGAAAACGAAATGGCTCATTCAGCTTTTGCAAATACGCCTAAATTATTATCAGATTTGAGTTATGTCAAAAAACAAAAAAATGAGTATTATCGTTTCTATGTATTTGATAAATTTAATATTAAAGAGTTGTTCCAAAAGAGTAATAAAAACTTTATTATGAGTTTTGATAGTCTGTTTGTTGCGACAAATGCTACAAACAATATAGAGATATACGAAGCTTTTGTTAGTAATAAAAACTTGATTGATGATTTCATTTCGGCCGAAAAAGGTATTTTTATTTCTTCGCAAAAAAAGCTCAGCATAAAAGAAGGCGATTGTTTAAAAACAATTGGTTTTTTGCCTGAAAAATATGATTATGCAATTTGTGATAGACCAGAAAAATCATCGGCAGATGGAAAAATTTCTGTTGTTGGAAAAGATAGTATTGTTTTGAATTATCCAACAGTAATTACAGAAAATGATATAGAGTATCACTGTTTACATAATAATTTTATTAATCACAAATATAGATCCTTCTTGATTCCTAGTCATGAATCACAATATCAATTGTTGCTTTCAGATAATACATCCGCAAAAATTCCTGATATATTAAGAGATAGTATTGATAAATCCAGAAAAATTTTATTAGTTTCAGGAAGTCAAAAAGAACGAGTTGTGATTACTACAATGGCCCTGGATTGGGCTGAACATTTAAAATTAATTGAAAACATTTTAATATATATTACAGAGGGAGTGCCAAACTTTGCTTTCGTTACAAAAAAAGGTGACCATGACGATTATGTGATAAACTCATATATATTAAGAGCCAAAGTTTGGAAAATAGCGTTTAGAGAATATGAGGATATTGATATAGGTGAAATTGCAAAACTCCCCCATGATACATTAGTTCTTTCTCCTAGTTACGATAAAAGTGAAATTGACAGGTTGATAGATATTACAAAAAAGGCAAATCGAAATATTAGTATATATTGGTTGTCTTCAACTCAATCGATTACTGAATGTTTTATTTTATATCATTATACAAATGAGACTTCAATAGATCAAATAAAAATTGAAGTGAATAACTGGATTTTTAGACGTTTTTATCCTAATTTATGGGGGAAAAGTGTTTGGACTTATGCTTACTGTATTTGTATGATGAAAACTCTTGAAATTGATTTTATTCCGTTAGTACCAGTTATTTATGAAGAATTATCACTGCATTTTTGTAAAAAAGGCATTATTGATGGTAGCTACGATAATGTTATAAATGCGAGTTGTAAACTGCTGGAAATTTTGAGCGTTATCATAGAATATAGCGCGGAACTGGATGAGGAAATATTTCAAAAATTTCCGATAGATACATTAAAAGCTAAAGTAGAACAATGGCTTTTTGAAAAAATTTATGATGATAATAATTCAGAATATGACAAATTGTATGTTTTGGTTTCACTATATAAAACGGGCTATATGAATTGTATTGAAACTGATAAAATGAATGAAATTAATAATAAAGCTAACGAAGTGATTAGAATTCATCAAACAAAAGGATTTGTTAATTATAGTAATATTATTTTATGTCAGCTTTTATATTTAGTAAAAGAACTATTTGTAATTGGTTTTTTGCCAGAGGACTTCTCGTTCAAAATATGTCAAGAAATAATGACTGAATTGAAATTACGACAAAGTGATACTGGAGTATGGCGAAATATCAGTGAAACAGCAGAGGTTTCTATATATTTATTAGAATTAGAAGTGGATAGTGAAAACAAATTATTACCAGTAAATATTTTAAATGAAAACGTTATTAAGGCGATAAGCTTTTTATACCAAAACTATGATAATAATAAATATTGCTGGCATGAGGATGTTAATACATCTGTAAAAGCAGTTCATGCAATTGGTTTATATGACAAGGTGAAAAATTTTTCTGCTAATGACTTTTTTTATGATATTAGCATTCAATCAATGCGGTTGGAGTATGAAAAATACATTGAAAGAGAAAATAAAGCGGTATTGGATTATGTTGATGTTATATATGAAAAAGAAAAGGAAATAAGAGTGTTGAAAAAAGCGAGTGAAAAGAAAAAACTTTTTCAATGGTTATTCTTTAGCGTATTTATTATTAACTTGAGTTTAGGAATAATGATGATTTTGATGATAGCTGGATTATCAAATGAGATTATTGAGTATAATGGTGTAAAAGTAAGTGCTTTATCAAGATTATTTAATGAATGGCAAACTGAGTTTATATTTGGTTTTATAGGAATACTTTTTGGTGCTGCTTTTACAGGAGTATATTCTTTTGTTAAAAGAAAAACTTTTAAATAATGAAGTGATACAGGAATTAAAAATAAGGATACTAAGGACTGAATAAAATATGAAAGCAACTAACTTGTTTGTCAATCAAAAAGAGACATATATTTATCTGGAAAGGTATGTTAATAATGGTTCTCCATCTGGGTGGCATAAAAAACATACGACATCTTATGAAACTAATCCTTTTACAGGAAAGAATAGTTTTAAACTACTTAAATTTTATGATGAACAAAGGCATATTGAGTTAATCGGGTCAAACGAATTACTGGAGTTTGGATTTAATTATGCACATCCTGATTCAATAAACTCTGAAATACTTAAGAACTGTGGGATTACACTAGAAGAAACAGATTTTGAAGTGAGTCCAATTTCAGGTGGGCGAACTATGCTAATTAGAAATCATCAAAATAATCTAGGCTACTTAAAATTAACTTATGATACATCAAGAATTGGACGAGTTGATAGACAATTAACTTACAATCACTGCTTGTCGAGTTATGAAACATGTAATGCGATAAAGAAGGCCATTGATTCCAATCAAACTCTTTCTGGATTTGGAATTCAATTGGAACCAGCAGCGCGTGTTTCTTTTTTGGATAATAATCAAGATACTTATGAATGGGGAGTGATTTATAGAGAGTATTCACCATATCCCTACAGTAATGATGAGGTTTTACTTGTCCCTGGTTTTTCTTTATTTGGAAAAGATATTAAAAACCCAGAAGATGAAAGTTTAATAGTGCAATTTATAAAAGAGAGTGGATCTGATCCATGTGAATATTTGCTTTCTGTTTTAAAGATGATTGTTGATTGTTACTGGGAGATTGTTATTTCATGTGCTTTCCATATTGAGTGTCATGGACAAAACTGCTTTTTTGAAGTTACTCCAGACTATAAAATAAAACGTTTTATAATTAAGGATATGGATTCGGTAGATAAAGATATTCCATTGGCAAGAAAATTAGGACTGAATACAAAATGGAAAAGTTATCCTTTTATGTGTTTTGATGAAAGTATTTATTATTATAAAATTAGATCTTCATATATGTATGATTTTAAATTGGGTGAATACTTATTATCACCTTTGATTTCGGAAGTTACAGAGCATTTTTTACTTGAACCTGAAAAATTTGAATCTTATATTCGAAACTATGTGCGAGAAAAGTATTTAATTAAACTTCCACATGATTATTTCCCTTTAGATGGGTGTTGGTATAATTGCGATAATAGCGAAAGATTGGCAGGTCAAAAAAGAAAATATTTTTCTCATGATAATCCAAAATTCAGATAATTATTTAGGAGGAATTTATATGAACAAACAAATATTTGACAATGTTGTCGAAAGGTTATCTACAAGCTTAGATAAAAATGGAAATCATCTAAAAATGAATAGCATAATTGTTTCAGATGGGGGTGATACAGTTTCTCATTATTTTAATGAGCGTGAGAAAATTGATCTTCGTTCTATTTCCAAGCCGATTTTATGTTTAGCTGTTGGTGCGGCTATTGAAAATGGATTGGAGTTTAACGGTGAAAAAATTACGCTTAAAACGCCTGTTTGGAAGTATCTTTCAAAGTATGCAACTATAACGGATGATGAGCAAAGATCTAAATGGGAAAGTATAAAGTTAATAGATTTACTTAGGATAACTTTTGGACATGATAAAGGCATTATGTTCAGTAAAGATGTTAGAGAGATGGGGGAGGATAATCTCATAAATTATATTGTGAATTACCCTATTAAGTATGATGTAGGAAGTCATTTTACTTATTCAAATGCTGGAGGATATATTATTTCTTCCTTGATAACCGAATATTGTGGTATATCCGCCGACGAATTTGTAGATAAGTATATTTTTTCAAAATTAGGTATTGTGGATTTTACATGGAAAAAATATGGGAAATACTGTGCTGGATGCACTGGTCTAAAAATGTTTAATGAGGATCTTCATAAAATTGCAAAATTAATAATCAATAATGGCTTTTATGAAGGTCAATCAATTGTTCCTATATCTTGGATTGATGAAATGAGAAAACCACAAGTGCAGGCACCTACACACAGGTATATTTTTGACAGAGCTTTTCCAAAATGGTCTTACGGATTGAATCTTTGGATATGTGAGGATGGTAATTATTATTGTGATGGTACAGATGGACAATATTTGATTATTATACCTAAAAAGGAGATTGTTATTACAACTTTGGGTTATCAAACTGATACATTGCCGATTTCCGAGATATTAGGATTGTTTAAATAACTAATTTTATAAGGAGTTGTTTTATGTGTATTAATGGAAAAAATTTTTTATTTTCTCCATCACTGATGTGTATGAGTTTTTTAAATATCCGCAATGATATAAATGTTTTAAATCAAAATTTTGATACATTCCACATTGATATAGCGGATGGTCATTTTTGTAATAATATTATTCTTTCGCTAGATTATATAAAAGATATAAAAAAGATATCTAAATTACCGATAGAAGTTCATTTAATGGTTGATTCACCAAATGATTATATTGAACAATTGGCTAAAATAGGAGTAAATATCATTACGGTACATATTGAGTCTATAGAGCGAAATGCTATTAGAACAATTGATAATATCCATTCACACGGGATTAAGGTAGGCATTGCATTATGCCCATTAACTCCAGTGAGATACATTTATCCACTACTATCATATATTGATATTGTTAATGTGTTAAATGTTGAGGTAGGATTTCGTGGCCAACCGCTAATAAATGAAATGTTACAAAAAATAAAAAAGCTATCTATTTTAAAACGCACTAAAAGCTTAAATTATATTATTCAAGGTGATGGTGGAGTTGAAAAAAACACATACAAGAAATTGATTGACGTTGGAACTGAAAGTTTTGTTTTAGGGAGAACGGCGCTTTTTAGTAAAAGTGAAATACTGTATGATGCATGTAATATTATGAAGAGTGAATTTGAAAATGCCTTGGGTTTTAGAGAGGAAGTATAGTTTTGGTTGTATTAGGAAGTGACCATGCTGGATATCAGTTAAAAGAAGCAGTAACTAAATATTTGACCGATAAATCGATAGACTTTTTCGATGTTGGGGTGTGTAAGGGAGAAAAAGAAGATTACCCTAGAATTGCATACGAAGTTACAGAAATGATTAAATGCAAAAAAGCGGATAAAGGAATACTTTTTTGTGGTTCAGGAATTGGAATGGCAATAGCAGCAAATAAAGTTAATGGAATCAGATGTGCAGTGTGCAGTGAACCATATTCCGCCAAGATGTCTCGTTTACATAATGATTCAAATGTTTTAGCGCTTGGTAATCGTGTTGTTGGGGAAGAACTAGCGATAATGATTATTGATATATGGTTAAATAGTGATTATGAAGGTGGAAGGCATACAAAACGATTAAATTTGATTGAAGATATAGAAAAACAAAATATTAATAAAGAATGAGATAATAACCATCCGTATAACGGATGGTTATTATTTTAGATTATCGAAAAATATGGATTTGATAGATTTTTACGTTTTGTGATATAATAAATCTGGTAAGTAAGACATCAAAAAATGCAAACCATTAAAACAAAGTTAAGATAGTATATATTGTTTATTCAGCAAAGTATTGAGTTTTTGAGTGTCAACGAGAATGAACAAAACATAGATAATCGTGTAGATAAACTTGTGAATTATATTCGATTTTGGTAAGACAATGGGGAAGTCAAAATATCAGTTCGTATTAAAATTTGACTTAAACAAATGATGCTTTATAGTAAGTTTATCGATTGTGTTTTGCCATTTGAATATAGGTTGATTAAAAGTAATAGAGCAAATATAAAAGGGGAAAGAGCTTATGTATGTGGTAATTGACATGAATAAACTTTGATTGAAGAATTCATTTTAAATACGTCAATTAAAGAGGACTTGTTGTTTTTGAATTATTTGTATTTTGTGTAATGTGGTTATTATCATTTGTCTCAACGAGTTTGTTGATGTATTTACCTACAATTGGCTGTGCTGATGTACATTCAAACCCCATACTAACTGATATGTTCAGAGGTAGGCAGAAACCATGTGTTAATGCCGAAAACATAATATGATTCTTCATCGCTCAGTCGGTAGAGCGCATGACTGTTAATCATGATGTCACTGGTTCGAGCCCAGTTGGGGGAGCCAAGTAAAAACCGTGTAAACATCAGTGTTTATGCGGTTTTTCTTTGTTTTATAGACTTTGAATGCGCTTTAAAATATTCACCTCTTTTTATGCTTTTTATTCTCTTATACTACAAATAAACTACAGATTTTTGACAAAAATAACCTCCCGACAAAGCAAATGAATCTGTCAAGTAAAAGTAGACAATAAAAAAGTACAATTAAGCGAACCCC
>JAFLSM010000056.1 GCA_022510955.1 Ruminococcus sp.
TGTTTACCATAAAACGGAAGTATATCTTCGGGGCGGCAGTGGCCGCTTTGATTACTCACTAATAAAACACCCGTAGATAATTATAAATTTTAAATAGCGAATTATGGTGTTTACCATAAAACGGAAGTATATCTTCGGGGCGGCAGTGGCCGCTTTGATTACTCACTAATAAAACACCCGTAGATAATTATAAATTTTAAATAGCGAATTATGGTGTTTACCATAAAACGGAAGTATATCTTCGGGAGACAACGGTTATATATTAAAATAAACTTTTGGAGCGTTATAAAAAATGAATACTAAAGAAAAAGATTTACAGTATATAATGCACACATACGGCAGGTATGATGTGGCTCTTGAAAAGGGCAAGGGTGCTGTTGCCTATGACGAGGACGGCAAAAGGTACATTGATGTTGCCTCGGGTATTGGCGTAAACAGTCTGGGATTTTGTGACGACGGCTGGGTTAAGGCCGTAACAAAACAGGTTTCGACAATTCAGCATATGTCGAACTATTTTTATTGCGGGCAGGCAAGCGAGCTTGCCGAAAAGCTTTGTAAGCTTACAGGACTTTCAAAGGTTTGCTTTGGTAACAGCGGTGCAGAAGCAAACGAATGTGCAATTAAGATTGCACGAAAATACAGCTTTGATAAGTACGGTGAGGGTAGAAACGAGATTATCACGCTTAAAAATTCCTTCCATGGCAGAACGGTCACAACTCTTGCGGCTACTGGTCAGGATGTGTTCCACAACTACTTTTTCCCGTTTACAGAGGGCTTTAAATATGTTGATGCCGAAGATATGGACGCACTGAAAAATGCAGTAAGCGACAAAACCTGTGCCGTAATGTTTGAGGTTATCCAGGGCGAGGGCGGAGTTAATATTCTTGATAAAGCCTATGTGCAGGAGCTTGTAAGCTATTGTCAGAGCCGTGATATTCTTGTTATAATTGACGAGGTTCAGACAGGCGTAGGAAGAACAGGCAAGCTGTTTGCTCATCAGAATTACGAAGTGCTCCCTGACCTTATGACGGTTGCCAAGGGTATTGGCGGTGGTTTGCCTATTGGTCTTTGTATGTGCGGAGATAAGCTTAAAGATGTTATGTCACCGTCAACTCACGGCACAACCTTTGGTGCAAATCCTGTTGTGTGTGCAGGTGCAAATTATGTGCTTGACTGTGTAACAGCAGACGGATTTTTGAACGAGGTTGAGCAAAAGGGTGCCTATCTGGAAGAAAAACTGTTGTCGCTCGACAGTGTAAAAAAGGTTCGCAGAATGGGACTTATGGTTGGCATTGAGCTTGAAGAGGGCAATGCTCACGACATTGCAGTAAAGTGTGTGGAAAACGGACTTATCATCATTACAGCAAAGGACTTGCTCCGTATGCTTCCGCCTCTTGTAATTACAAAAGATGAAATTGACGAGGCAGTTCAGATACTTGATAAAACATTGAAGGAGAATATATAATGAAACATTTACTTAAACTTGAAGATTGGACAACAGAAGAAATTATTAATACTCTTAACCTTGCTGACCAGCTTAAATATGAGCAGAAGCACGGTATTGAGCACAAGCTCCTCAAGGGTAAGACTCTTGGTATGATTTTTGAGAAGTCAAGCACACGTACTCGTGTTTCTTTTGAGGTTGGTATGACACAGCTGGGCGGTTATCCGCTGTTCCTCTCATCAAACGATTTGCAGATTGGCAGAGGCGAACCTGTTGAGGATACCGCTCGTGTGCTTTCACGCTTTCTTGACGGTATTATGATAAGAACCTTTGAGCAGAGTGAGGTTGAGGCTCTTGCAGAATACGGCTCAATCCCAATTATCAACGGTCTTACAGACTATTGCCACCCTTGCCAGGTGCTTGCCGACCTCATGACAATTCGTGAGTTTAAGGGCAAGCTTGAGGGTCTTAAGATGTGCTTTATCGGCGACGGAAACAATATGATGAACTCACTCATCGTTGGTGCACTCAGCACAGGAATGAGTTTTTCTGCCGCTTGTCCTGAGGGATATATGCCTCCACAGCATATTATTGAGTTTGGTGAAGAGTACGGAAAAGACAAATTTCAGATTGTACACGACCCGATTGAAGCGGCAAAGAATGCTGATGTTGTTTATACTGATGTTTGGGCGTCAATGGGACAGGAAGAGGAAAAGAAAATCCGTGAAGCCGCATTTGCAGGCTATCAGGTAAACGCAGAGCTTATGGCTGTTACAAATCCTGAGTGTATGGTGCTTCATTGCCTTCCTGCACACAGAGGAGAAGAGATTACTGCGGATGTTTTTGAGGCTCACGCAAACGAAATTTTTGAAGAGGCAGAAAACAGACTGCACGCTCAAAAGGCGGTTTTGGTTGAGTGTATGGCTGATAATGTTCTTAAGCAGGACAACGATTAAAAGAAATGTAAAATATTTCCAATAAATATCTTAAAACCATTGACAATGGCATATATATTGTGGTATAATAATTTATAGATAAAAGAGACCACAACATTTTGTATTTCTTAATTACTGTTGAGCGGATTAGCAATAATCCGCTCAAATTTTTTATAACGCTCCATAAGTTAGTTTAAATATATAACCGTAATATCCCGAAGATTTACTTCTGTTATTTGGTAAACATCATAATTCACTATCAAAGTTTAGATATAGATTATAAATTGTCACTGAACAGCGTAAGTATTCATTCGGGTTAAATATTTATATTTTTACATAAAGTTAAAGCAGTATTCCGATATTTATTTCAGAATACTGCTTTTTTGATTTATAAGAAATTATTTTTTATTAGTAGTCAAACACTAAAGTTTTATAAAAATAAATTCTATATGCTTGGATAGATGGGCTGCTTATGCACTTAACCAGTAGCCTCGTCCTTGTGTTGTGCTGCCGTTGGGTGCATCAGTAGCCATGTAGCTTACACCATCATATGTCATAAATAGCTTAATTCCAACGCCCTCTGTTGAGAATTGATGACAAATAAACTCATAATAATCTGAGCCGTCATAAGAATATGAAAGTGTTACAGATGTACCGAAGACGCCTGGTACACTAAAGTAGAACAGTCTATCATAAAACAGTCTGCTGCCTTCATCATTTCTTGTAATCTCCAATGTAACATCGTATAAATTGGTGCCCTGAGGAAGTTTGATAGTAAAATTATATTTGCCATCATCCATTCTGTAACGGTTAGTGCAGTCAATAATTGAATGGTCTTCAATCGGACCCGTGTAGTCACTTGCCACAAGCGGATTTTCAGAGGCACTTTCAGCCGCAAAAGCAGGAACAACAGCCATTACAAGCATTACAATGCACAGTGCAATAACGGACATTCTTTTTGTTAGTTTTTTCATAGTTTTTTCCTTCTTTCTTATAAAATTATGTTGTGATTGTTAATCACTTAATAATAATACTCTATTTTCTTTTCACTGTAAAGTGTTAACATATACAATTTTTTGTTTGTGTATTTGTTGATATTGTGAAATGAAAAATTGCCTTGCAATTAAGCAAACATTACATTTTATATATGATTATAACATTTATAATTATAAAGATTACTTAAAGAAAAGAATAAAAATACTTTGAAAACCAACCGAACAAATCAAAAAAGAAATAGCAAAACCGCAGTGGAATAACCTAAAAAATGGCTTTCCAATGCGGTTTTACTTTGGAGCTGATAACGGGATTTGAACCCGTGACCTCGTCCTTACCAAACGGTTTTTTATCTTTTTGTGGTTTTTAGTAGGTCTTAATAAATGGCTTATTTATGCGGTTTAATACTATTTACTTTTGGTTATTCAAAGTAAACCTTTGCTGTTTACGGTGAAAACAAACGGCAAATAAACAGCAATAGAACGGCAGAAAAATAGATTGCAATTTTATGCTTTGAGCAGTGGTCAATTTGACTACCGCTGAATTGAAGATTTTATCCTATTAGATATAACCAAATTGGTTAATACTGAGTACCCCTCGTTCTGGGGGGAGCTGTCATTAAAACGGAAGCAACTGAAAATGTATTTAGAGATTTTAGAACTTCTAAAAAGAGTATTCGGAGATTTCGGAGTCCCTAAAAAGGTAATGTAACAAAAGTAACACCCTAAAAAAGCTATCCTAACATTTCTAACACCCAAAAAGAGTATATTCGGCACTTTCGGCAGTCCTAAAAAAGCTATCACGACATTTCGGATACCCTAAAAATATGATACAATTATGCAACGTAACCGACAGTTACGCTGTAAAAGGTAGCGACTATCAGTTACGACCTTTTCTATTCCAAGATTTCAAAGTCCTAAAAAGAAAACAGCGACAATAAAGCCGCTGTATAAGTTCCTATTTTATAATTTATCCTCTTATTGCCTTACCACATTTATCTTGATACTTTCTTCCTGCTGACCAGACTTCGGAAGCGGCAATACTTATAGCTGTATCTTTTGACATATCGCCGTTTATGACCTCGTCCAAATTTTCGTTTAATGAATTAAAAAATATCTTTTTTGCAAGTCCAACTTCATAAATTGTTGGATAATATTCATCCCACGGTATCATTGTCTGATGTCCTTTCTGCTATGTAATTTTGTATATTGCCGCTGTGTTACTACCTGTACGCCAATACAGATATGGCGGTAATACAGCGGTATTTATGCACCCTGTGTAATGTTTTCTACGGTCTATTGTGTATTTGTGCTTGCATTTTCGGAGCAGATAGGCTATAATTTACTTATCCGCTCCGATATGGTTTGCGGTTAGCTCTTGTTTTACTGTGGTGGGTTTTACAAGGGCTTTTTTCTTATGCCACGATGAAACGGCGGCTTTTGGTCTGTTTGGTGTACTGGCTGTACAAATCGGCGTGCGTTGCCTTAAATGCTTTGCTGTCAAAGCGGTTGCTTGTTACGGTTGCATAGCGGATTTTGAAAGTACCGACTTTCAATTCCTCGGTGTTCTGTTCTACAAGCTCTGCTTTGAGTTCATCTTGAATAGCTGTAATTTCGCTTTGGATTTCCTCAGCTCTTGCCTGTAACTTTTTTAATCTTCTTACTTTTGCTGTTAATTCGTTTGTACTCATTATGTACACTCCTTATAAAATATTTGGTGGGCTGTCTGATTTCCGCTACCTTATGCCCCTGTAGCCTAACGCATTTACAGAATAACGAGCCGTTTGTCCTCGGGTGTCGCTCCCCTCTTACTGTCTATATTATAGCACTAACTTTAGTACATATCAATAGTTATATTGTACAATCTTTAGTACAAATATTTGTGCATAATTGTACTTGTTTTAGTGTAATGATTGTGCTATAATGTGTACAGTGGAAAAGAGGGCTTATATAGAAACAGCCCCAAAAGGAGCGAAAAATGGCAATTATATATAATAAATTGTTTGAACTGTTAAAAGAAAAAGGCTTAACAATGTATTCATTAAGAAAAAACAAAGTTATAGGAACTGAAACGCTTGAAAAAATGCGAAAAGGTATAGGGCATATTGATGACCGTTCAATTAACCGCCTTTGTGAGTTTCTCGACTGCCAACCGGGTGACATAATGGAATATGTGAAAGATACTGAGGGATAATAATGAGTGATAAACATAAAAGAAAAATAACCCAAAATTTAACGAGCAAGGAACTAAATGATACCTTGTTAACAGTAGAAAATATGATTAAATCATTACACCCGAAGCAACAGCATATAATGGTTGAATGGCTTGATGAATGGTGCAAATATTTAAGTTTTGAAAAATCCTTTGTTCCGCAAAAGTTAAAATTT
Source organism: Ruminococcus sp. (assembly GCA_022510955.1). Taxonomy (GTDB): domain Bacteria; phylum Bacillota; class Clostridia; order Oscillospirales; family Acutalibacteraceae; genus Ruminococcoides. The sequence goes on from JAFLSM010000056.1 coordinate 5,760, forward strand.
TATAAGCGTGGAGACATTGTTTTGGCACATTTTGGCTACAATATCGGAAGTGAATTAGGCGGCACGCATTATGCTGTCGTCGTTGAAAAGGATAATAACAAGGCGAGCAACACTGTAACTGTTGTGCCGCTGTCATCTCTTGCAGATGATAAAACGCAAGAAGATTTACATAAATCAGAAGTATATCTCGGCAAAATATTTCCCAACTCAGACAAACAGAGCTATGCAAAACCACTACAAATAAGGGCTGTTTCAAAAATAAGAATTATCAAGCCGAAAACCACAAAGGATAATCAATACAAATTAAACGGCAGTCAATTACAGCAAATTGATGATAAAATCAAAGAGCTATTCACAAAATAATCATCATAATGTATTGACAAAATTAAAAATTACATATATAATAAATAATGCACCGAAAAGTGCATATAATATACTATACCCCTTGCGGGTCATATAAAAAATGCTATACCCTTTGCGGGTGACAAACGACGGGCTTTAAGGCTCGTCGTTTTGTCTTTTTGGTAACAAAAACAACAACAAATCTTGTATTTCCGCTGTAACCTTAACAAATCTTAACACATAAAACAAGAATACCCCACACTTGCCGAAAATTGGCTTGTGTGGGGATTTTTGCGTTTGGTAGATTAATTTTGCATATTGAGCATAAATGCCGCTGTGAGTGCTACGGTAAAACGAAGTAGCTGAGTAAAAAATGGGTGGCGATTTATCCACCCATCTGCGAAGTCAAAATGACTTCAGCTTTAACAGTTTTACTCAAAAATGAGTAAAAGTCTTATTTCGCTTGTATTTGCTTTGTATGCGATTTTTTTGTGAAACATATAATTTCATTACTTTTACTTAAAAATCAAAAATAACCCTATTTCTGACGATATCAGCGGCATACTATAACTCAGTTTAGAATACAAGTTTTGGCAAGTCCGAAATAAGGGTGTAACTTTCGGTTACTACCTTAACAAATTCTCACATTTCCGCTCATTCAGATAATCTTCCATTTCCTTTATGCTTTCGTCAATCGGCTTAGATATTTCAATCTTTTCTTGCGGCTTAAAGCCTGTACGGTCAAGAATATCCTTTGCCGCTGAGAACCTCACATTGTCGCTGTCGGAGTTCAATAGACTTTCCATTGTTTTAATCGCCTTTGGTGCAAGTGTCTGTACACATATACGCATTGTTTTTTGAAGTTCCTTTGCAAATTCATCATCTTTTTTCCAATTACAAATGGTTTGTTCGCTGATGTTAAGCTCTCTTGCAATCTGTACTTGACTATATGAACCGCAAACAAGCATTTCTATGCATTTTTTCTGTTTTGGTTTAAGCATTGTGTCACCTCGCTTTATTAAAAAATATTAAAGTGTTTTTCGCTGTTCGTTATAATTTCTCGGAGTTCGTTCGGAGTTCAAATGTTTTTTCTTTGCTTCCTCTTTGCTTAAAATTACCTTACACCGCACGCACACTTATAATTCCTTAGATTCTCAGTTTGAATTTTTATGTACCTTTGCTTGGCTATGTATAAAATGCTCTGTAGCTGTCCATAGGTTAAATATTCGCCGTTCTGTTGCTTTTGTTTAAGCTCTGACATAAGGCAACGCCTTTCATTCGACCATTTCCAACTATCGGCAAAGCGTTCATACTCCCATTCAGAGCTTGTATAATGCCGCTGAAATTCGTCATAAATGCCGCGTATAGCCTTGTTTTGTCTTAATATCCGCAAGCCTTTATTCTTTATGCTTCGCACCATTTGAGGCGATACGCTCAAATTCTCGGCTATTTGTGAAAGGCTCTGACCGCCAAAGTGATATAAGTTGATAACTGACCTTTCACGCTTGGGTAATTCTGCAACCGCTTGCCTTACTTGTGTTTGAATGTCGGTTAGTTCAATATCTTGCATTTCAAGTACTGCCGTTTCGTCCTCTATAAACTCTAACAGCTCGGTGTCCTCGTCCTCTCCTGCCGTCTGATTATATGAATACTCGTTCAGCGGCTTGCGTGGCATAACGGAGCGTATGGCGTTCATAATTTGATATTCAAGATAAGAGGTGAACTTATACGGCTTTGTATCGTCATAGGCTTGTACAGCGTTGCAGAGGGCAAAATACAGCTCTTGCTCTATATCTTCACTGTCAAGATAATTAGGCAACTCTATTCTTGACAACTTCGCATAAAGTATCTTGTGCATAAGTCGTTTGACCTTATTCCATAACTCGGCATAATGTTCCGTATGACCTAACTGAATTTGTATTGCTAAATCTTCATTTGTCATTGACTGCCGCCCCCTAATGTAGTAGAATAGTAATAGATTATTAGGCTGTTCCTGCATTGTGGGAGCGGCTTTTTGTTTTATTTGTTCAATTTTTCAAGTTCGCATTTTATTTCATCAAGTTTTTGTATCTTAATGATTTCGAGTGCTACATCATAACCGAAAGCACTCATATCCGTTCTGTTTCTGCTTTTTCTGCAAAGTTCTGTTGCTTCTTTAGCTATGTTTAATCGTTCTACAAGTTTTTCTGAATATATCATAACAATGTCCTTTCATAAACTGTCAACATTCTGCAAATGTTTGGTATCTTCCGTTAAAATTCATCTTTATAATTCCTGTTTCACCGAATTTATTTTTTTCAATCATCAGCGTTGTTTCTTCGGGGTTGTAGCCTGCTGATTTGTCTTGTGCGTATGGGCGGTAAAGCATAAGGATATAATCTCCGTCTTGTTCAAGTCCGCCGCTTTCCTTTAAATCCGCCATTGTAGGAGGCTTTATTTTATCGGAGCGTTTTAATTGCGACAGCAGAATAACACAACATTGTGTACGCTTCGCTATGCTTTTTAATTCTGCTGATATATAGTCAATCTGTGCTCTTTTACCGTCACCGCTGAATTTTTTCATAGTCTGTATTATCTGTGCATAATCAATTACCACAACATCAGGCTTACGGCTTGTTATGTTACTGCATATTGCTTCAACGGTTGCTATGTCGTCAATTATTTCAAGGTTATTCTGAACAACTTCGTTGTTTAAGAAATTGCTTATTACAACCCTATCTTTTTCGCCTATTTTACCGTTAAAACAAGAATAAGGGATTTTACATTCGGCGGAAAGCAACTTATCAATTATCATTTTTGCGGTCATTTCAAGCGTAAAAAACATCACTTTTTTATCGTGTAACGCAAGGTTTGAGGCAATATTAAGTGCAAAGGTTGTTTTTCCGACTGATGGTCTTGCACCGATTATTGACAATGTACCACGCTGTAAGCCTCTTGTTGTGCCGTCAAGTTTAGGATAGTATGTAAACATAACATCTCTTGGTTTGTTAAGCTGTGTGATGTATTCACTGTATATGCTTTTTCTGTCTTTTGTTTCATCAACTGAAAAGGCTTGTGCAGCAAAATCTGCTATTTGGGCTAATTTTTTGTGTGTTAAAGAATTTTCAAGTATTGCAAGTTGACATTGCTCATTAAGATAACTCTTTTCCGCTGATTCAACAAGTATCTTGAAATGTTCATCAAAGGGTGTTGTGTTGAATACAAGCTGAGAGCAGTTAATAATTTCTTCCCTGCAATCAGTCGGGGCATTAGCCACAACAAGAGCCGTGTCAATAGTTTTTGAAGCCCTATACACTTTAGCAAGTGAAATAAATATCTCTTTGTGTATTTCATCATCAAACAAATCTGCGGATAAAACAGACAGCTTGTCTGCATAGCGCTGCGGAAACATAATCAAACAGCCGAGTATCATTTGTTCGTTCAGGTAATAATCAAAACCCGCCATCTTAAACCTCACTTTCGTAGTTATAGCCGTTTTCTATAACCTTGTACCCTGCAAAGCTGTTTTCCTTTGTAGTAACAGCAGTGTTGAGATAGCTTTCAAATTTATTTCCGAACAAGGTTTCGGGTCGTAGATATTTTGAGTAATCCGTTTTCAACCATTCAGTACACTTGGTGTCAATCACCTTTTTAAAGTCCTCAACATTGTAACCCTCATTAAGTCTTGCGTTAATGTGCTTTTGTGTAGTCTTAGTAGTAGGCTTGTAGTTTGTTCCTGCTTTCTGATTGAGATAAGATATTATTTCTTTGATTTCAGAAATATGTGTAGTCGGGCTTTGCTCGACAATATTATTTAACCTATCCTTACCTAACCTAACCTCGGTATACGGATTGTCACCGACTTGTATACATTCCGTATCAAATCTGTATACATCTTGTGTACAATACTGTTCGGATTGGTCGCAAAGAGCATAAGTATAATCGCTTCTTTGCGTAAGCTTTGCTTGTTCCTCTTGAAAAATCGTTTTGTGATATCTATCCTTTGGTATGTAATTGTGCATTTTCCAATGTGTGATTACGATAATGCCACTGTCAAAAGCTATTGCATACCCCTTTGTAATAAGCATTTTTAAATCTTCCTCACTGCAACCGACCATACGCACTATTTTTTTTGGTGAGGGAACAAAGCCGTCATCATCTGCACGCATACAGAGTTCATAATATAACAGCCTTGCGGATATAGACATATCATTGAATTTATCGGTGTCTATAACATCAAGGCTAAACATTCTACGCCGCGCCAATTATCCCACCGCCTTAAACAATTCTTCTTATACCGCCCTTTACAGCGGTAGTATTATGAACTTGGAATTTTTCTGCTGTAGGGTCGGTGAGGTATTCAATGAGTGTATCAAGGTTTATTAGCAACTTTCGCCCTGCCTTTACACGAGGGAGAACACCTTGTAACGCAAGCTGTCTGATGTGATATTCAGTTATAGCAGTGTTAGGGTCTGCCGCCTTGATTTCTGCCGCCGCCTCGGGCACTGTACGCATTCGGGGCAGAGCTTTTATATTTCTGTTATTGTCGTACATAATTAATAACCTTTCTGTGAAATTAAGTGTTTACAGCTCCACAGAAAATGGTATAATATCCGTAGGGCTGTAAACTTTTTTAGTGTGTGTTTCAGTCTTAGCCGTTGACTATTTGTGGTGATTTAGTCAGCGGCGTTTTCTTTTTTTGCCGCAATATCATCAATAATCTTGAATATTGCTTGTTTTTCTGCTGTGGGAAGTTCTTTTCTGAGCTTTCGACTGAAATTGCAATCAATAATTCCGAGTTTATCTGCAATCTCCCATAAATATACACCGTTTTCCTTTGCTCTGCTTTTTATATCCATATTATTTGTAGTCAATATTAGCACTTCCTTTCTTTTTATTAAGTTTATTTTAAAGATATTAACTACAATTATAATTATAATTACTTATTTTTTAAATGTCAATAATAAAATAAAAAAAGTTGTTGACATTGGTTTTAAGATGGTATAGAATGATATTAACAACAATATTTATTGTTATAGGAGAGTGGCAATAATGGCTAATGAATTAAATATGACCTTGTTTAGCAAAAGACTTAAAGAAGCACGAACAGACAAGAATATGACACAAAAAGAATTATCCGAGAAGTCAGGCGTTTCTACTGTTATGATTTCTGCATATGAACGAAGTAACACAAATTCGGGAAAAAATCCTGCTTTGAATAACATTTATGCGATTGCAACCGCCTTAGATGTTTCTATTGATTGGCTGTGCGGATTGACAGAGAACACAACCGTTGATAATGATAATAAAGATGAATTAACAATGAATACATTCTTAGTATCGTTATACCGTCTTATAAATAGCACCACTACTGAGAAAGAACAAATATATCCTAATGGATATACGGAAGATGTTTATAATATTACGATTTTTCGGAAGCGTCACGCTTTTGCATTTATTGAAGATTGTCAAAAACTTAAAGAAGCCTTGAAATTAGATATTTTAGATGATGAAATGAAGCAAAATTTAATAAATGGAGTAATTGAAAAGTATCTCAAACTTTCAAATAATGATATAGACGAATTTTTTAAGCAAGATGACTTTTATGGTATACCTTTAGATGATGATTTACCATTTTAAGGACGGTGAAAACAATGTCAACAATCCGTAAACGCAACAACAGCTATGAAATATCGGTATCGTGCGGTTATGACATAAACGGCAAGCAGATACGCCGCACAATGACCTATAAGCCCGAACCGAATATGACCGCAAAGCAGATTGAAAAGGAATTACAGCGGCAAGCGGTGTTGTTTGAGGAACAATGCAATAATGGTACTGTTGCCGCTGACGGTAGAATGAAATTAGCTGACTTTATACCTATTTACCTTGAAAACGCAAAGCACCGACTTTCACCCGTTGTTTATGAGAAGTACAGCCGAATGCTTGATATCTGCATTATTCCAATGCTCGGACATATGAAGCTAAAGGACATCAAGCCGATACACATACAAAAGTTTGTCAATGCCCTTGAAGAACGGGAAACGCATATTGACGGAACGGGCGGCAAGCTGTCAAGCTCAACAGTGCGCCGATATTATACAATGGTGCAATCAGTCTTACACAGTGCCTATAAACTCGGCTTAATCGGTGTAAATCCTGCTGACAGTGACCGTATAACCTTGCCTAAGATTGAGGAACAGACAACGGAAATATTTACAGATAAAGAGCTTGCAAAGTTGCTTGACTGTTTAGAGAGTGAACCGCTACAATACAAGCTATTGATACATCTTGCGTTAAATACAGGATGTCGCCGTGGTGAACTTGTAGGCTTGAAGTGGAGTGACATAGATTATAAGACGGGTATTCTGACTGTAAGCCGCAGTAATTATAAGCTGACAGGCGATACAGAGATTAAGAGCAAAGCCACAAAAACGGGCAAGAGCAGGACTATAATGTTACCGCCTTATATGTTGACAATGCTAAAGCAATTCAGAGTAGAGCAAGCACAAAATCAATTATTACTTGGTGACTGTTGGCACGGCGATAATTGGATATTCACACAGGCAGACGGGAAACCAATGTACCCAACAACGCCTACACAATGGTTTAGTAAATTTCTAAAGCGTAACGGATTGGAACATAAGAAATTCCACGCTTTGAGACACACCTCGGCAACTCTGTTGTTGAGTAATGGCACGAACATAAAGAATGTAGCTTCAAGGCTCGGTCATGCTCAGCTAAAGACTACAAACCGTTATGTACACGCAGTAGAACAGGCAGAAAAGGAAGCCGCAAACACCTTTGAAGTGCTTCTGAATACTAACCGAAAAAGAGCATAACAAAACGCAAAAAATAAGGCTATGCACCTCTTGAAGAATAGAAGTGTATAGCCTTTATCTTTTTGTAATTCGTGATGAATTGAAGTAAATTTCAGTGGCAATAAACAGCAAATAAACAGCAAAACATATTTATTTTCTTTTAAAGCAAAAATAAAATCCACACATAAAACCTAAAAAATGGCTTTCCAATGCGGATTTTACTTTGGAGCTGATAACGGGATTTGAACCCGTGACCTCGTCCTTACCAAGGACGCACTCTACCTCCTGAGCTATATCAGCATATTTAATTTTTGCGTTATAGGAAACTGTATACAAAAGTATCCATCAGTAATAATAACATAAACTTAAAAAAATTTCAACCCTTTTTTTGGCGCTTCATAAGTTTAATTTAATATGAACCCTTTAAGACCCGAAGATTTACTTCGACTGTATCTTGAACATCATAAATGACTATCAAAGTTTGAATAGAGATTATGAATGTCACCGAACAACAGGAGTATACCTTCGGGTATATGTATTATAAATCCAATTAAACTTATGAAGCGTAGTAAAAAACTTCGGGCTTTTGTGTTTTTATTCAAAAATAACTCATTAATTATAAAAAGAACTTGACAAGCATAGATTAACGAGGTATTATCAATACATAGAATATCTATGTATTGTGTTTTATCTAACATTATGTTTTTGGTGTGTCGGAGATTTTACAGATACGCCTATGTAATACTAAACACCAATTAACAATGGATATCTTTCAGGCAGATTTCGCGTCATACATCGTGCCCTGTCCTCGAAAGGCGTCAGCCTTTCTGCGGTA
>JAFLSM010000057.1 GCA_022510955.1 Ruminococcus sp.
TTAGAAAAGGAGGTGTCACGCTTGCGTGACGGAGGATTGAATATAAGGTTATATCAAAGTTTTTAACTTTATAGGAAATTTCTCGGAAACAGTCGGGCACAAAAGGGTGTTTTTATATGGTGCTGTCTGCTCGGATAGGTGCAGTCCACCGGCTGCTTGTTAATCCTCAGTCAGCTATCGATGACAGCTCCTTTACAAAGGAGCCTTTGACATTACCAAAACTTCTTCTAACATAAACTATAATTTTGCTTACTTTTATTAGTGCATTATGATGGTTACCATACAACCGAAGTTTAAATTTCGGGATACTGCATTATGAATTATACTGAACTTATGATGCGAAAGTAAAAAATAAAGAGGTGAGAAATATGCGGTCTAAAAAACTTGCAGGCAAGTATTTAGTAATTTTGTTAATAATAAGTATTATTCCGTTTATGCTTTGCTCTTGCGGCGGATTTTCCGAGGCGTTTGATAAAGAGAAAGAGATTACCTCAATCAGCTTGAGCGAGAATGACATAAATCTTACAGTGGGAGAAAGCCGTGTGATTGAAGCAAAGGCTTACCCCGAAGATTCAATCAATAAAGTTCTTACCTGGACAAGCTCAAATGATGAAATTGCAACTGTCAAGGGCGGTACAATCACGGCTAAAAAGGCTGGTTCTGTTGTAGTTAAGGTTGAAGCTCAAAACGGAGTAAATGCGTCCTGTAATGTCACTGTTACGGAGCGGGAAATTACTAAAATTACACTCAGCGACGAAACTGCAACTCTTAAGGTAGGACAGACAATTCAGATTGAAGCAAAAGTGACTCCTGTTGGTGCAAAAACTGACGAACTTGTGTGGAGCAGTGATGCACAAGATATTGCCAAGGTAAACAGCTCAGGTTATGTAACAGGTGTAAATGCAGGTATTGCGAATATTGTTTGCAAGACTCCGAACGGAGTTGAAGCGTCCTGCACCGTAACTGTTAGAGCGGCTATACAGGCTACGGCTTCGTCAACATCACCTACACAGCCGACGACTGATGATGAAACAGAGCCTACAAAGGCAAGGTCAGATTCAAATAACTCAGTTTTATCTAACCACAAATACAATGGCTGTATATTCCCCGATTCTTCTTCACGCAAGCTGACTGTATCCGAGGTTTCAAAGCTGTCGGATAGTGAGGCTCAGCAGGCAATAAACGAGATTTACGCACGCAACGGATATATTTTTAAAACAGAGTCAATTCAGGAATATTTTGAGGCTCAGTCGTGGTATACTCCAAGGGGCAAAGTTGATATAGGCGATTTGTCGGAGATTGAGCAGTATAATATTTCACTTTTACAAAAGTACAGATAAAAAAATAGAAAATATGGGTTGATAAAATTATATCTGTTTGGTATAATGAAAGATAACAATCAATTGCAGAATTTGCAGAAAAATGGAGGATTATTATGCTGAATACTGATTACAACGCAAAGTTCGGTAAAGAGGGTCTTACATTTGATGATGTTCTTCTTATTCCGGGGGAATCAAATGTTGAACCAAAATTTGTTGATGTTTCAACCCATCTTACAAAAACAATCAAGCTTAACACACCGCTTATGACTGCCGCAATGGATACAGTAACTGAAACTGAAATGGCTATTGCAATCGCTCGTGAAGGCGGCGTGGGTGTTATCCACAAAAATATGCCTATTGAGCGTCAGGCCGACCAGGTTGACAGAGTTAAGAGAAGTGAAAACGGCGTTATAGTTAATCCATTTTTCCTCTCACCTGAAAATACTGTTAAAGATGCTGACAATCTTATGGGCAAATATAAAATTTCAGGTGTGCCAATCTGTCGTGACGGCAAACTTGTAGGAATTATAACAAACAGAGATCTCCGCTTTATGACCGCAGAGGATTTTGCACAGCCAATCTCAAAGGTTATGACACACGAACGCCTTGTGACTGCTCCTGTAGGCACAACTCTTTCAGAGGCACAGGAAATCCTTCGCAGCCACAAGATTGAAAAGCTTCCTATCGTTGGCAAGGACGGCAGTCTTAAGGGACTTATTACAATAAAGGATATTGAAAAGAGTGTTCAGTATCCAAACTCTGCTCGTGATGATAAGGGCAGACTTATCTGTGGTGCTGCAATCGGTGCAACAGCTGATGTTCTTGACAGAGTTGCGGCTCTTGTTGAATCACAGGTTGACGTTGTTGTTCTTGACTCTGCTCATGGTCACAACAGCAATGTAATTAATTCAGTAGCTAAGGTAAAGAAAGCTTATCCTAATCTTCCTCTTGTTGCAGGTAATATTGCAACAGCAGAGGCTGCTAAGGCTCTTATCAATGCAGGTGCAGACGCAATCAAGGTTGGTATCGGCCCTGGTTCAATCTGTACAACTCGTATTGTTGCAGGTATTGGTGTTCCACAGATTTCTGCAATTTATGATGCTGCATGTGAAGCTTCAAAATACGGTATACCTGTAATTGCTGACGGTGGCATTAAGTACAGCGGTGATATTGTCAAGGCTCTTGCAGCAGGCGGCAGCGTTGTTATGATTGGCTCACTTGTTGCAGGTTGTGAGGAAAGCCCTGGAGATAACGAAATTTATCAGGGCAGACAGTTCAAGGTTTACCGTGGAATGGGTAGCCTTGGAGCAATGGGTAAGGGCAGTGCAGACAGATACTTCCAGGCAAGCAACAACAAGTTTGTTCCTGAGGGTGTTGAGGGTCGTGTTCCTTACAAGGGATTGCTTTCAGATACTATTTATCAGCTTATGGGCGGTTTGCGTGCAGGTATGGGATACACAGGTTGCGGTACTATTGAAGAGCTTCACGAGAAGGCACAGTTTGTAAGAATTTCGGGTGCAGGTCTGCGTGAAAGTCATCCGCACGATATTCAGATTACTAAGGAAGCACCTAACTACTCTTATAACACACATTAATTGGAGTTTGAACTTCATAACACTGCATTATAATTTTTTCGTACTTATACTAAACACCAATTAAAAATGGATATCTTTCAATTAGTGTTTAGTATTATAAAGCGGTGACAAAAATTTAAAGGATGGTGTACAAATGTACAGACTTGGTATTGACCTCGGCGGCACCAACATCGTTGCAGGTGTTGTTGATGAGGAATACAATATTGTTGCAAAGGCTTCCTGCAAAACGGCTGTTCCACGCCCTGAAAAGGAAATTTGTGACAGTATGGCAGAGGTTGCTCTTCAGGCAATCGAAAATGCAAATATCACTATTGAAGATGTTGAGTCAATCGGAATCGGTGTTCCGGGTGCAGTAAATCCGGAAACAGGTGTAATTGAATATTCTGCAAACCTCTTTTTCCACAACTGGAGTGTTGTTGAAATGATGGAGGAAAGACTTAACAAAAAGGTAAAGATTGAAAACGACGCTAATGCTGCGGCACTCGGCGAGTATCTTGCAGGAAGTGCAAAAGGTGCAAAGAATGCAGTTGCAATCACACTTGGAACAGGTGTCGGCGGCGGTATTATCATTGACGGCAAGATTTACAGCGGTTCAAACTATGCAGGTGCTGAGCTTGGTCATATGGTAATCGTAAAGGGCGGCAAGGAATGTGCTTGCGGTCGTCACGGTTGTTGGGAGGCTTATGCTTCTGCAACAGGTCTTATCAATCTTACTAAGGAGAAAATCCTTACAGAAAAGCCTGATTTCAGCTATATGCTCAAGCTTTGTGATGATGACATCATCAATGTTTCAGGTAGAACAGCTTTTGATGCAATGGCAGAGGGCGACCCTCTTGCAAAGCAGGTTGTTGAAGAATACATCAGCTATCTTGCAACAGGTGTTGTAAACATCATAAATATTTTTCAGCCTGATGTACTTTGCATTGGCGGCGGTGTTTCAAATCAGGGCGAAAACCTGCTTGCACCACTTCGCCAAATTGTTGAAAGAGAGCGTTACACAAAGCATAATGACAAGCAAACTGTTATTTGCCAGTGCTCACTTGGAAATGATGCAGGCATCATCGGTGCGGCTTATCTTGATTAAAATTTTAATTAATGATAAAAAAGGAAACGGATTATTCCGTTTCCTTTTTTTATAACGCTTCATAAGTTTAATCTAATATGTAACCTTTAAGACCCGAAGGTGTATTTCTGCTGTTCGGTGACAATTCATAATCTCTATCAAAACTTAAAGTAGTAAATTATGATGTTCACCATACAACAGAAGTATACCTTCGGGTCTCACATTTGTTTTTTTATATAAACTTTTGAAGCATTACAAAATCTTGTCGTCGTAAACGGCACGGCTTCCTCCGATAAATTTGGCTCTTGTGCGTGCCGCAATCAGAATTGCGTTGCCAATGTGGTCAAGGCTAAGTCTTGTCGGAACTGCAACAGACTTTAGGTGCATACCGATAAGAGTACCGCCGATATCAAGTCCTGCGTCAGCCTTTATGTTTTCAAGTGCTACAGGATTTTCAAATGTTTTGTATGCGGTTGTTGCAAATGAGCCTCCTGCCTTTGGTTGAGGTACAACATTAACAATCTCTGCAAACGGTACAGCCTCTTTTTCAACAATGATTGCACGGTTAAGATGTTCACAGCACTGGGCTGCAAGGTGAATTCCCTTTGATTTAAGCACATCATGAATTCCGCCGAACACAGCTTCGGCTGTTTCAAGACTTGAGTTTTTGCCTATTACACCGCCTGAAACTTCACTTGATGAGCAACCCACAACCATAATATCGCCCTGCTTTAGTTTTGCAAGCTCGCAAAGTTCCTCTGTCGCCTGTTTTGCCTGATTGTATATTTCAATATTCATAAAATCAACTCCCCCAAAAGTGCTTTAACATTGATTATTATACTACTTTTACAGCATATTATCAATATATTGGCATAAGCGCAGAGATAAATTACTCGTACTGACACTTTAGTTTGCTAAAATAGTTGATATTACAGCATGGTATATGGTATAATTAATTTAATTATATGATTTGAATCAAGGGGATTTTATGGAAAAAAAGCGAACTGTTATCAAGGTGGGAACTTCCACCCTCACATATGAAAACGGCAAGATTAACTACCGCCGTATAGAGTCACTTTGCAAGGTTATTTCTGACCTTCAAAACAGCGGAGAGCATATAATCTTTGTGTCTTCGGGTGCGATTGGTGTTGGAATGGGCAAGGTGGGTCTTGAAACCCGTCCCAGTGAAACCCGAAAAAAGCAGGCTTTGGCGGCAATCGGTCAGTGCGAACTGATGTTTATGTATGACAAACTGTTTGGTGAATATAATCATTCGGTTGCACAGATTTTGCTTACTCGTTATGCAGTTGAAACTGAGCAAAAGCGTCAGAATGTTATCAACACCATTGAAGAACTTTTAAGTATGAATATTATACCGATTATCAACGAAAATGATACAGTCGCTATTGATGAGCTTGAGGGCAACAACTTTGGTGATAACGATATGCTTTCAGCGATTGTAGCAGGACTTGTAGGTGCCGACAGACTTATAATTCTCACAGATATCGACGGTCTTTATGATTCAAATCCAAAGACTAATCCGAATGCAAAAAAGATTGATGTGGTTGAAGATATTACATCAGATATTCTTGATATGGCGGCAGGCACAGGTTCAAATCGAGGCACAGGCGGAATGATTACCAAGTTGCAGGCGGCAGACTATGCTACACAAAAGGGTACAGAGGTTTATGTGGTAAACGGCTCAAAGCCCGAGGATTTGTACGAGGTGTTTGACGGCAACAACATTGGCACGGTTTTTCGTGCAAAGGTATAAGAAAATAAGGAGGAATAGTGTGAAAAATCACACTATTCCGGATTTGTATTGCCCGCTCAGTTTGCCGCAAGCGGCAACGAGCGATGGTAAAATTTCCATGTACGCCTTATCCGCCCACGGTAAGGTTGTAGGAATTTTTAATTTAAATTTGTGGGCGGAAAGGCTATGGAAATTATATGGCACAGCTTGAAATTATGGGTGCGAATGCAAAAAAAGCGGCTCGCTTTTTGATGAATGCAGGTTCAAAAAAGGATGACGCACTCCGTGCAATCGCAAAGGCATTGCGTGAAAATTCCGATAAAATTATAAATGCAAATGATATAGATATTCAAAACGGCAAGAATGCAGGACTTACTGACTCTTTACTTGACAGATTAAGACTTTCCGAGGACAGAATTGAAGGAATGGCTGACGGCGTAGAGCAGGTTGCTTCATTAAAAGACCCTGTTGGCAGGGTGCTTGACGGCAGTACTCTTAAAAATGACTTGAAGATTGAAAAAATTACTGTTCCTATGGGAGTTATCGGTATCATTTATGAGGCTCGCCCGAATGTTACCTCTGATGCTGCCGCTTTGTGCCTAAAGGCAGGCAGTGCGGTAATTTTGAGAGGTGGCAAAGAGGCAATCAACTCCAACAAGGCGATAGTCGAGGTTATGAGAAATGCAATCGAGCAGGAAGGATTTCCTGCTGACTGTGTTGCTTTGGTTGAGGATACATCTCGACAGAGTGCAACCGAGCTTATGACGCTTTCAGATTATCTTGATGTGCTTATTCCTCGTGGCGGTGCAGGACTTATCAAGAGTGTTGTAAATAATGCAAAGGTGCCTGTAATTGAAACGGGTGTAGGCAACTGTCATGTGTATATTGATGACACCGCCGATATTGATATGGCAAAGAACATTGTGTTTAATGCCAAAACATCTCGTCCGTCGGTTTGCAATGCCCTTGAAACAGTGCTTGTCCACAAGAATATTGCAGAAAAAGCCCTGCCGCAAATTAAGGCAGAGCTTGATAAAAAGAATGTTGAAATTCGTGGATGTGACGCAACAAAGGCGATTCTCGGTGATTGTGTTGTTACTGCAACCGATGAAGATTATGCAAATGAGTTTCTTGATTATATTCTTGCTGTCAAGGTGGTTGACAGCATTGATGATGCCCTTGACCACATTGAAAAGTACAGCACAGGTCACAGCGAGTGCATTATAACAAGCAACTATTCAAACGCAGAAAAGTTTACTGCCTGCGTTGATTCAGCAGCTGTTTATGTAAACGCTTCAACTCGTTTTACAGACGGCGGAGAATTTGGATTGGGTGCAGAGATTGGCATTTCCACACAAAAGCTCCACGCAAGAGGTCCAATGGGTCTTAACGAGCTTGTAAGTTCAAAATTCATCATAAAAGGTAACGGACAAATCCGATAATTTTGGACGCTTCATAAGTTTTCCTAAGAATGTAACTGCCCATACCCTAAGGCATATTTTCAATTTATGATTACGATTAATCAAAATCATATCAACAGATAAATAAGAGCAATTAAAAGCGTTGGATTTGAATTTTCTTCCATAAGTAAAACTATCAACAGCAAAATAATGCTCTGGTCTTTGTCTTTGAGTAGTGAATTTATAAAGTTGTCGGTTTGTGCAGGCGTAGGATGTGAAGCCTGAATCTGAATATCAGGCATTTCCTTTTGCTCAGACGGTTTAGCAGGCTCCTGAGGTTTTGGATGCGGATTGATAGTCTGAGATTGATTTTGTGGTCTGCGTCTATGCATTTGCTGTGCTCTTGCAAAGGCGTCTTCTTCAAAGCTTGGCATAATCTCACCTCTTTTTCATTGATTAGAAGAATAGTTCGTTGTCCTTTATAAGAGGCAAAAGCTTTAAAAGTTTAAGCATTTTTTCTGCTTTTTCAAGCTTTTCTCTGCGTTCAGGACTTAAAAACGGTCTTAATGAATGAAGCAGGACGGTAGTTTCATCATCATTTTTGAATGAACTCATCAGCGGTGCGATTTTTGAAAAGGCTTTCATCATATCTCCGCTCATCATACTATTCTGCAAACCGCTTTGTTGAGGCAGAGGAGGCGGAGGGGCAGGCTCGGGTTTTGGCGGTGCCGAATTTCCGCCGCCAATTCCAAGTTGTTCCCCAAGGCTCTGCACCTGCTTGAGAGCCTCGGGATTGCTTAAAATCTGGTTTAGTTGTTCCTGTAAATCGGGCATATCATTCACCGTTCAGCATTTTTATAATTGCCTGTGCCTGAGGACTGTTAAGGATTTTTTGTGCCTTTTGCGGGTCGTTCAGGACAGATCTGATTTGTTCGGAGCTTTCGCTGTTTGTATTTTTTAGCAGATCATTTACATTTCCGCTTTCTGCTGCTTCTTTTATTGTTTGCTGAGAAACTCCCAAACGGCGAGAGAGTTCATCAAGCATTTTATTTGCATTGTTTTTATTAGCCATATAAACACCTCAACATATGTTATGCAGGAGTTTTGAAAATAGAACGGAGTTTTTTTATGAAAATTTTAGTTGTTTCTGATACGCACGGCGACTTTAATTCGCTTTTGCGTGCAGTCAAGGCACAGCCTGATGCCGAAGTTATTGTGCACTGCGGTGACGGTGATGAGCAGGTACAGCTTTTAAAGGATGCCTATAAGGACAAAATGATTGTGGGAGTACGCGGTAACAACGATTGGAACAGTTTTTTGCCGTCAACAGAAACCCTCAGCATTTTAGGCAAAAAGATTTTTATCACCCACGGTCATCTTTATGATGCCAAGATTGGATTATATAAAATTATGTGTGCCGCTCGTGAGGCAGAGGCTGATATTTTGCTTTACGGTCACACCCATATTGCAATGACTTCATATGAGGACGGACTTCATCTTATGAATCCCGGTTCTTGTCACGGATATATGGCGAGCTACGGTATTCTTGAAATTACCGAAAAAGGTGATATTCTCACAAATATTGTCAAAGTAAAATGATAGAAATAATAGTGAAAAATATTAATTTTTATGATAAACTATATGAGGAGTGATTTCTGTGAATACAAGCGGATTTGATTTTAACAGTCAAACTATTAATGTGTTGAGTTCTCTTGAGTCAAACAGCAGAATACCTCATGCAATAATTATTGAAGGCAGCGATAAGGATAAAACGCTTGCTGCTGCAAGATTTTTGTCTATGTATGCAGTGTGTACGGCAGAGCAAAAGCCGTGTGCCGTGTGCAATCAGTGCCACAAGGCACAAAATGCTGCACACGCTGACATATATTATGCTCAGCCCGAGGGCAAATCGGGAAGCTATTCAATTAAACAGCTGAGAAAAATTATTGATGATGCCTACATAAAGCCAAACGAGGCGAATGCAAAGGTTTATATTCTTGCAGATGCAGAAAACAGATTGAGTGCAGTTCAGCAAAATGCCCTGTTAAAACTGATTGAAGAACCGCCCAAAAATGTTATTTTTATCTTTACCTGTGAGAACAGCCGTAATTTTCTTATTACTATTCGCTCAAGATGTACGGTTTTACGGCTTAGAGATGAACATAGCTTTGATGATGAGGCAACAGGTTATGCAAAGCAAATCATAGAAGGAATGTTGTCGACAAAAGAATATGAGCTGTTAAAAAATCTGACACTTCTTTCAAAAAAAGACAAGGCAGATGATGTTTTGTCGGTTGTTACGCTTATTTTGCGTGACGGGCTTATGATACTTTCAGGAGGTAAGCCAAAAACAGATTCAGAGCTTGGCAGACGATTAAGCCTGAGCTTTAACAAACGAAAAATAATGGAGCTAATTGAGGTTACTGAGGATGCAAAGACCAAAATAGCTCAATACATAAATATTAACCTGCTCACAACCTGGTTGTGCGGCGAATACAGGAGGATTTCATGGCAGAGGTAGTCGGAGTAAGATTTAAAGAGGTTGGTAAGGTATATTACTTTAATCCCGTAGATAATAAATTGAACAGTGGCGATATGGTAATTGTTGAAACTGCAAGGGGCTTTGAGTGCGGAGAAATTGCCACACCAAACAAAACTGTTGACGACAGCGAGATTACACATCCGCTAAAGCCGATTGTTCGTATTGCAACTGAAAAGGATTTGCAGAAGCTTGCAGAAAACAGAGAAAAGGAAAAAGAGGCATATCAGATTTGTGAGCAGAAAATTGCTCAGCACAAGCTTGAAATGAAACTTGTCAATGTTGAATATACCTTTGATAACAGCAAAATTTTGTTTTACTTTACAGCTGACGGCAGAGTTGATTTCAGAGCACTTGTCAAGGATTTGGCGTCTATGTTCAGAACAAGAATTGAACTTCGTCAGATTGGTGTGCGTGACGAGGCAAAAATGCTTGGCGGACTTGGAATGTGCGGCAAACCGTTTTGCTGTGCAACCTTTATGGGTGAGTTTCAGCCCGTATCAATCAAAATGGCAAAGGAGCAGGGGTTATCGCTTTCGCCTGTTAAAATTTCTGGTACTTGCGGCAGACTTATGTGTTGCTTAAAGTATGAGCAGGAGGCATATACTGACCTTCTGAAGCACACACCAAAGATTGGTGCAATCGTAAACACGCCTGAGGGCAGGGGCTTAGTTGTTGAAAACAACCTCATTGCAGGCACACTAAAGGTTAAGCTCAACAATGCTCCCGAGGATGTTGCACCTAAGAGCTTTACTGTTAAGCAGTGCAAGCTTGTCAAAGATGGATACATCAAGGTTGGCAAAAAGGAACTTGAAGAGTTTAAAGGTTTGGAATGATTTTTACTTTCGCTATATATGTTTAGAATAAATCATAATGCAGTGTCCCGAAATTTAGACTTCGTTTTTATGGTAAACTTCATATTTACAAAAGAGCACTTATCGAACCAAATCGATAAGTGCTTCTTTTACTTTAATGCTACTATTATTTTTTATATTCAATTATATCTGAAATATTACAATCTAAGGCAGTACAGATTCTATCCAAAATATAACTGTCATACCTCTTAATTCTATTTTTATAATAATTATCAATGATTTGATATTGAATTCCCGTGCGTTTTGCAAGTTCATATCTCGTTATTTGGGATTTTTCCAAAGCTTTATCAAGTGTTATTCTAATCATATCTATATTTTACACCTCAAGTCGAAAGCGTATATTAATATTTTTATGCTGATTTTAAACTATCATTTTTATGTTTACGACTATATCTGCGGTTTTTTATTTTGAGATATGTTATCAAATCACAGCGGATAACATACAGAGTGATTGCTACAACAGCAGGGATAAATCCAAACCAAATGCTGTGCACTCCGTAAAATATGCTTGCCACACACACAACAGCAACTCCTATGTGAAAGTACAGGAGTGTTGACCAATAGAATTTTGTCTTGGAAAGCTGTGCTTTGTCTTTGTCTGTCAAGTATTGAGTAAGTGACATTGTAGCCTGACGAAGATTGTTTGTAGAAAAAATAGTTGAGCTTACATATCCTGCATCATCATTAAAAGCGTTCCACTGAATCGGCATAGCAAAAAGAATTGGCAGAAGTGCAAAACTGATGTGTGTAAATTCTGTTATAATTCCAACAGCGGTAATTACAAGAACATCAAGCACAAGACTTAACATACGAAGGTTTTTACCAACAAATTTGCGGTACAGAACACAAAAAACATTGCCTGCTATATATGTGAACAGTGCCGAAAAAATATAGACAAGACCTGTGTAATCGTGTCCCACCAGTTTTTCTACAAGGTGAATCATATTGGCGGTTTGAGCATTTGCAAAAAGCTCATAAAAATTTATTATGGCATATCCGCCCATAAATCCGCCAATCGCACTTACAGCATAGTGGGTATGCCTTTGATTTTTTATATCTCTATCCATAAAAATTTCCTTTGGCTAATAATAATCCCCAATAGATTAGTATAAATTCTACAAATTTTGCAAAATAATTATAGCATGTTGACTATGGCGTTGTAAAGTTTTTTCTATCATACTTCCAATATTTAATCCCGTATTCCGAAAAATTTATCTAATTGTCAATTAATATAAATGATTTAGTTGACAATCAGGCGAATGTAGATTATAATATTGTCAACACAATATATATTATAGGTTGACAATAAGGATGTGACTGTATGGATTCTAAAAAAAGCAGTATAAGTAAAACAGCATTGCTTGACCTTGTGTTTATTGCAATGTTTACAGCATTAATTTCAGTTTGTTCGCAAATATCAATTCCTCTTGTCCCTGTTCCGTTCACACTTCAAACAATGGCAGTTTATATTACAGCCGCAATGCTTGGGTGGAAACGAGGTACAATTAGTATTTTGTTGTATTTGCTCATAGGACTGATTGGTGTTCCTGTCTTTGCAGGTTTTTCCGGAGGTTTTGCGTCAGTTGTATCGCCTGCGTTTGGCTATATTATAGGCTTTATTTTAACTATAATTGTTGTGGGATTGAGTACTAAGTTTTTTGGTTATAAGAGTATACCGTTAATTGTTTCAATGGTAATCGGAACTTTTCTTTGTTACGCTGTCGGTACAATTTGGTTTATGGTTGTTTATAATCTTACAGGTCAGTACATAGATTTAGGACTTGCGTTATCTTGGTGCGTTGTACCGTTTATTATTCCTGATATGGCAAAAATTGTTGTTGCAACAATCCTTGTAAACAGGCTTGGAAAAATTGTTAAGCTTTAACGGAGGAAATATGTCAGATATGTTTTTTATAAGACCGCACCATTGTTTGTGTTCGCAGTTTTTTGTGGGCAACGGATATAGCAATGAATTTGTTGAAAATATGACAAATGTTCTTAACAAGCTTAATTCACAAAATCCAACAGTAAAAATCGTTGAACATTGTGACGACATTTGTTACTGCTGTCCTAAAAATATTGGCGGTGTCTGCGAAAATGAGGAAGATGTAATGCAACATGACAGCAAATGTCTTGAGGAGTATGCTTATAAAATTGGTGATGAAATTCAATGGAATGATTTAAAGAAAAAGGTAGTTTCAAAAATAAAAGCTGAGAATAAGCTCCCAAGTGTGTGTCAAGGATGTAGCTGGCTTTCAATTTGTGAAAATATTAATATAGAAACGCTTTGAGTAATTAAAGTCTGTTTACAAGGAAATGTTTTCTTTGTAAGCAGGCTTTTTATTTAGGTAGATGTATCAAATTTATATACTATTACCTTTTTATTTAATCTTTTACAGTTGTTAATTGTATGTGCTGTACCGTTTGATTTACCATCCCAAAACGCAATAACAATATCAGCATAGTCTATAATTTGCAGATTGCGTTTTAATGGTGCACTTTTTTTGTATTTGTTGTATTCAGGAAGAAATTCAATTAACTTAATGTTATTCTTCAGTGCATATTCTCGTGCACAAGTATCAATGCCTTTTGCTCCTCCTGATACGATTTCCGTTACAGTTTTTGGCAGGTATTTTTCTAAATTGCTAATCGTAAGATTTCTTGACCCTATTATTGCAACTCTCATTTTAATCATCTCTTGATAAAATTAGTATACTTAAAATAAGTATACTTTTACATTATAGCATAAAATAATCTTAAAATATACTCATAATAAGATTATTTTGAGGTGTGAAATGAGAAATCCTAAAAATAAACATTTAGGCATTGAGGTTGAGCCTGAGCTTCACTATAAACTGCATTACATTGCAAAATATGAGGGACGTTCGGGTAACGGTCAGATTCTTTATCTTATTAGAAATTGTATAAGAGAATTTGAAAAGCGTGAGGGAGAAATCGCTTATCCCAATGACACTGATAAAAGTAAATAAAGTCAAAACAGCCTGCGGTAAAACACTTTACCGTAGGCTGTTTGTCATTATAAGATTATTTGGCTCTATGTCAATAGTTGGGGTAAACCCGAAAAAAGAATTTTACAAGCGAT
>JAFLSM010000058.1 GCA_022510955.1 Ruminococcus sp.
TTACTTCTGATTTAAAACATAAATAAACTACATAAACCAGCTCCGCACAGCTGAGTGTATTAATATTTGTGAGCAAATAAATCGCCCCGAGTGCGGTCGGGGCAGGAGGTGAGATGAATATTTCTACAGTAAATGCAAAAGAATATTTAAAATCTATCAGAACTCTTGATAGGAGAATAAAAATCAAAGAAGAGGAATTATATTCCTTGCAGTTAAACCTCGCTCAGATAAGCTCACAGGCTTTAAATGAGCGTGTTTTGAGTTCAAGCACAAATGACACGATGAAAGCAGTTGATGAAATTGTTGATATGCAGGCGGAAATCCGCAGAGAAATTTGCAATTTTGTTCATTTGAAAAATGAAGCAAGAAACAAAATAAATCAGCTTTCAGATAGTCGCTATGTTGACATACTCACTGATTATTACATAAATTGCAAGACTTGGGAACAG
This sequence comes from Ruminococcus sp., assembly GCA_022510955.1. Taxonomy (GTDB): domain Bacteria; phylum Bacillota; class Clostridia; order Oscillospirales; family Acutalibacteraceae; genus Ruminococcoides. Next base: position 450 of record JAFLSM010000058.1, read on the forward strand.
GTGGCGGAGGATAATGGTTATAGTGACAGACATGTAAGACGATTGCACGGTTATGCGTTACAAAGTTTTAGAAGAAAGTTTGATATGATTTAAAAATGTCCTATTATGTCCGCCTGTTCTGTGCTATAATGGTATTGTAGAAATTTAAGATAATCCTTCTAAAATTTGATACTCTCCTTAAAAAAAGCCGCTTCACTAAATCGTGAGGTGGCTTTTGCGTTGGAGAAAAAAGAGAGGTGAGGTGATTGCCGAATGAAGAAAATCTAATACCAATTACGACTTTAAGCAAAGAAGAAGCAAAGAAAAGAGGAGCAAAAGGCGGCAAAGCCTCAGTTGCTTCAAGACGGCGTAAGAAGTCTATGAAGCAAGCAATGGAAATGTTGCTTAGTATGCCTGCAAATACTTCTGCTGATTGGAATTTACTTGTTGAAATGGGGATTGACACTAATAATCTTGATGAAGAAACTGTCAATAATCTGCTTATTGTTAATGCGGCACTGCTTGCAAAAGCTAAGACAGGAGATGTAAATTCTATAAAAGAATTAAGGAACATTATTCAAGATGATGTTTACATCAATCACAAAATAAAAATGGATGTGGCTCACTTAAAGCTTGAACAGCGGAAATCAGAGCCTCAGGCTGTTAATCAAAATGAATATAAAGGAATTCCTGCTAATATGATTGCACCGTCGTTTTCGTCGGTGCTTTTTGATATAGAAAACGAAGAACATTCCGAATATGTCTTCCCCGGTGGTCGTGGCTCAACAAAGTCATCTTTTGTAAGTCTTATCATTATTGATTTAATCGAAAAGAACGAGAATATGCACGCTTGTGTTTTACGACAGGTGGGCGAAACCTTGCGAACATCAGTATATCAACAGATGTTATGGGCTATTGAGGCTTTGGGCTTGTCAGCTGAATATAAGCCGACTGTCAGTCCTCTTGAAATTACAAAAATAAGCACAGGACAGAAGATTTATTTTCGTGGTGCTGATGACCCTGACAAAATTAAATCAATCAAAGTGCCTTTTGGGTATATCGGAATTGCGTGGTTTGAGGAACTTGACCAATTCGCAGGACCTGAGGCTGTACGAAAAATTGAACAGTCTGTTATCCGTGGTGGCGATAAGGCTTATAAATTCAAATCTTTTAACCCTCCAAAATCAGCACAGAACTGGGCAAATAAATATATTAAAATTCCAAGAGTGGACAGGCTTGTCATTGAAAGCACCTACTTATCTGTTCCTAAGCAATGGCTTGGAAAGCCGTTTCTTGATGATGCAGAGTTTCTTAAAGAAACCAACCCAACAGCTTATGAAAATGAGTATATGGGAGTTGCGAACGGTACAGGTGGTAATGTGTTTGACAATGTTGTTATTCGTGAGGTTACTGACGATGAAATCAAAGAGTTTGACCGACTTTACAAAGGTGTCGACTGGGGTTGGTATCCTGACCCGTTTGCATATAACAATATGACATATATTGCGTCACAGCATACGCTAATTATCTTTGACGAATATCATTGCAACAAAAAGAGCAACGAACAGACAGCAACAATCCTTGTCAATGAACACGGTGTTACTGCCAATGATTTGATTATTTGTGACAGTGCCGAAAATAAATCAATCGGTGACTACCGTGCATATGGATTGTTAGCAAGACCTGCTGAGAAAGGACCGGGTTCTGTCGAATATTCCATGAAATGGTTGCAGTCATTGTCTGCGATTATAATCGACAACAAGCGATGCCCTGAAACTGCACAGGAATTTCTTGATTATGAGTATGAGCGAGATAAGGAAGGTAATGTAATTAGCGGTTATCCTGACAAAAACAATCATCATATCGACGCTTGTCGCTATGCCACAAATAAAATCTGGAAGCGAAGGGGTGAGTAAAATAGGATTTATTAACTTCATTAAGGGGGTGTACAGAAGATTGTTCCCGATAAAAGATATACAAACAGCACTTAATATTAAGCCTGCAATATCTAAAGAAATGATTAACAGTATTGAAAAATGGCAGAACTGTTATTCAGGCAATGCATATTGGCTTGATGAGAATATCAAAAGTTTAAAACTTGAACAGTCGATTACTCGTGAATTTTCAAATATTGTTGTTAATGAGATGACTGCAAGTGTTACAGTACCAAAGCTTGACAGCATTTTTCAGAGTGCAAAGCGTGATATTTGCATGTATCTTCAAAGAGGACTTGCAACAGGTGCTATGATAATTAAACCTCTTGGAGGCGATAAGGTACAGTATGTAGCGGCAAATGCATTTATTCCTGTTGAGTATGACAGCAGAGGCAGATTAATAAAAGTCATTTTTCCTGAGTTTAAGAAAATCGGCGACAATTATTATACACGCCTTGAATTCCATAGCCTTGATTATGAAAGCGGTCTTACAATCACAAATACTTCGTATATGTCAGGAGAGGCAAACTCGCTTGGTCGAGAAATTCCTCTTTCATATGTAGATGAGTGGAAGAATATTTCTCCATTCACATATTATCCTATGATGAAACGTCCTGCATTTGGGTATTATCGAAATCCTATTGATAATAAAATCGACGGCAGTCACTGCGGAGTGTCGATATTTGATTCAGCACTTGATCTGATTAAATTAACTGATATTCAGTTTGGTCGCTTAGACTGGGAATTTGAAAGTGGCGAACGCATAGTTATTGTTGATGAATCGGCTTTAAGACCTACAACAACTATTGACGGTCTTAAAAAAGCAGAGATACCAAAACTTAACGATAGATTGTTTAAGGGGTTAAATGTCTCAGGAGGTACAAACGGAGAAGACTTTTACAAGGAGTTTTCCCCACAGTTCAGGCAATCTGATATAATATCAGGCTTGGAAGAGTATAAGCGAAATATTGAATTTGAGGTTGGTCTATCTTATGGCGATATTTCAAATCCACAGGCAGTAGCTAAAACTGCAACTGAAATAAAATCAGCAAAAGACAGAAAATACAATATGGTTACTGCAATTCAAAGTAACTTAAAAGACTGTCTTGAAGATTTGGTTTATGCTCTTGCTTTTTACAACAGTATGACAACAAGCGGATATAAATTTATATGTGATTTCAAGGACAGCATTTTGACGGATGAAGAAACCGAACGCAAGCAGGATATGCAGGACTTAAATCTTGGCATTATGCGACCTGAGGAATACCGAGCAAAATGGTACGGGGAGGATATTGACAAAGCTCTTGAAAATTTGCCACAGACAGCACAGGTGATTGACTGATGTTTACACCGGAAGAACTTGAAAGTATACCTATTGTCATTGAAAAGCTGTTCAGTGATTTGCAGTTAAGAGTTATGACTGATATTGTCAGGCGACTTACTAATGTTCAAGACATTTCTGCATCTGCTGATTATCAAATGAGCAGGCTGTATGAGCTTGGCAAAAGCAAGAAAGAAATTCAACGGCTTGTACAGGAAACTCTCGATAAATCAAATGAAGAAATTGACAGTATATTCACGGACATTATTCAAGGCGGATATGCAAGAGATGAACAATTATACACAGCTGTAGGTAAAGATTTTATCCCCTACGAGGAAAATAAACCGTTACAACAGCTTGTTAATGCTATGAGATCGCAGACAAAAGACGACTGTCATAACCTTACTCAGTCAATGGGCTTTGCTGTAAAACAGCCTGACGGTAAACTTGCATTTAAGCCCATCGCAAAGTATTATCAAGACACACTTGATAAGGCTGTTGTTGATATTACAAGTGGCACATTCGATTATAATACAGTTCTCAATCGAACAGTAACCGAAATGACAAACAGTGGTTTGCGTACTGTTGATTATGCAAGCGGTTGGAGTAACCGAGTTAATGTTGCCGCAAGAAGAGCTGTAATGACAGGAGTTAGACAGGTTACAGCTAAAATCAGTGAGGATAACGCCGAAAAGCTTGAAACAGAGTATTTTGAAGTGTCTTGGCACAGAGGTGCAAGACCCAGCCACCAAGAATTTCAAGGTAAGGTTTACAGCAAAGATGAGCTTGTTAGTATTTGCGGATTAGGCACTGTTACAGGTTTAGGCGGTGCGAATTGTTACCACAGTTATGATTCGTTTATTCCGGGCGTGTCTGAACGGAAATATACAGATGAATGGCTTGCAGAACAGAACGACAAAGAGAATACGCCCGTTGAATATAACGGCAAAGAATATACAGTGTATGAAGCCACACAACGGCAACGCAGTCTTGAAACAACTATGCGTGCTCAACGAGAGAAGATAAAACTTCTTGAAGAAGGCAACGCTGACGAAGACAGCATTATCACAGCCAAAGCACGATATTTCAAAACTTCTGATGAATATGTACGCTTTTCAAAAGCTATGGATTTACCTCAGCAAAGAGAGCGAGTGTATATTGATTGCAATGGCAGAATGTTTGATAAATCTGTTGCAAAATCGGCTGAAAGTGGTATAATTAAAAATATAGAATTGCCTGTTGAAACAGATGATATAAGGTCAATGTCATTAGAAACGAAGAACGAAATATCTAATGCGTTTGATAATATTCTGAAAGATTATGAAATTCGAATTGATGAACTTGTCTCAAAACCACTTAATGAAGAATATAAAAATGTCCCATTTCAGTTTCAGCCGGATAAAAATGAGTATGGAGAATTCATTAAAAGAATTGTTATAAATACTAATTACGATTTTATGGGTTCACAAGAAGCGTTCCAAAATCGTATAATGAAAAATTACAACAATAAGGTTTTGAATTCTAATAGCATAGAGGGTCTTATTGCACATGAATTAGCTCATGTAATGACTTTTCAAAGTGTCCATACATACACGGGGTACTTGTTAGAAAATAAAAAAGTTACCAAACGATTTATTTATGGCGTTTCCAAATATGCGGATGCCTCTTTAGATGGAGCAGAATGTATTGCAGAGGCTTTTTCGGCAATTCGTTGTGGAAATAAAATAAGTGAAGACGAACAAACTTTAATTAACGAATTTATTGAAAGGTGGAGAAAATGATGTGCGTGATTATTTCTAATTGTCCTTGTTGCAAACATTGTTATCCGTGCTCAAGTGTGAGCGACCCACTTAAATGTAAAGCTTTTCCGGAAGGAATACCCAAAGAATATATTTGGGGACCTGTTGATGTGCAAAAACTTAAAGAATGTAATAATGGTGTTAAGTACGAAGAAGACTTATCGTAACCGCTCCCACAGTGTGAGGGCGGTATTTTTATACCAATTTTGCACTTTGCAGAAATGCAGAGTGCTATTTTTATATCCAAATCCAGGAGGTGAAAATATGAAAGTTAAGGTAATCAAGCAATTCAACGACAAGACAGAGGGATTTATAACACGACCTATTAATGAAACCTTTGAATGTTCAGACGAAAGAGCCAAACAGCTTATTGTAGGCGGCTATGTTGAGTCTGCGCCTGATAAACCAAAGAAAACTAAATCGGTTGATTAACACTTTTGCATTTGACTGCAAGGGTGTTTTTTATTTATTAAAATTACCCTCGCTGTGGGTATATACAGCTAACTTTCAACCGCAGACAGAGCGGTATATAAGCCATGTAGAAAGGACATTATATGAAAAATATTTACGAAATCTTAACAGAAATCGGAGTAGAAATCCCCGAAGATAAAAAATCAACTTTTGATGAGGCTATGAAAGCAAATTATAAAACCGTAGCCGAAGTTGAAAAGATTACAACTGCAAGGGATAACTACAAATCACAGCTTGAAACTGCTCAGAATGTATTGAAAGAATTTGAAGGCGTTGATGTTAAGGAATTACAGGGCAAAATTGAAACCCTTAACAATGACCTTCAAAAGAAAGAAACAGAATATCAGAATAAAATTTCTGATATGGAGTTTAATTCAGTGCTTGACGGTGCAATCACAAAGAGCGGTGCAAAAAATGCAAAGGCTGTCAAGGCTCTGCTTGACCTTGAAACATTGAAGAACAGTAAAAATCAGGCGGAAGATATTACAAAGGCTCTTGAAGCTGTAAAATCTGAAAATGATTTTATGTTTAAGTCGGATGAGCCTTTTCAAAATGCTGTGAGAGACACAGGCAACGGCGGAGGTTTCGGCGGTAACAATGACGATGCAATGCGAGCCGTTATGGGGCTTCCTGCTCAAAACAAAAATTAATTAAGAAAGAAGGAATAATTTATGCCAAACACATTAGTATTACCAAAGAATTATACTGCACTGCTTGATGAAGTTTACAAGCGTGCATCAGTAACATCTGACCTTATAGGTGACCCCTCAATGGTGAGGGCAGGAGTTAATGTCAACGAAATTTGTTATCCGCAGATGTCGGTTACAGGTCTTGGCGACTATGACCGAAACAGCGGTTATACAAGCGGTTCGGTAAATCTTGAATGGAAAACAGTTGCTTATAACTATGACAGAGGTACAAAGATTTCTGTTGACACAATGGATAATCAAGAAAGCTTTAATCTTGCTTTTGGCAAGGCAGGTTCTGAGCTTATCAGAACAAAGGTAGCTCCCGAGGCAGATGCTTTCACATTTGCCACTCTTGCAGGTATTGAGGGTATTTCAAAAGCAGAGCCGGCTACATTTGCAAATGCTACAGAGTTTCTTGAATCTCTTATCGAGGCAAAAAACAAAATGGATGAGGACGAAGTGCCGGAAGAGGAACGCTATCTGTTTGCAACGCCTACACTTCTCAACGGAGTTATGGCTCTTGATACAACAAAATCAAGAGAGATATTGAGCTGTTTTGCAAATAAGAAGGCAGTACCGCAAAGCCGTTTCTACACTGCTATTGATATGCTCGACGGCAAATCATCAGGAGAAGAGGCAGGTCATTACAAGAAAGCCACAGCAGGAAAGGATATTAACTATATGATTATCCACAAGCCTGCTCTTATTAAGTATGATAAGCATATCGCAAATGACCTTATTGCCCCTGCAAACAACCCTGACAGCGATTCATACATTTTGAAGTACCGCAAGTACGGTCTTGTTGATGTTTATAAAAATAAGGTTGCAGGTATCTATTTGAGCCACAAGGCGTAAAGGAGAAAATATGAAAACAGTTGGATTGAAAATCGAAACCAATAAACCTAAACAAGTAACAAAGCCAAAGGAAACAGAAAAGGCAACCGAGGCAAAGCAAGGGAAAGAGCCTACAAAGGTAGAATAAGGACGGTGGATGTAATGACTGCTTTTGCAGACGAGAATTTTTATAAAAATGAATATCTTTGTGGCAGAAAGGCGGTCATTGACACCGCTTTTAATTTTTATGCTCGCAAGGCAACGCAGATAATCAAAAATTACTGTGGTGAAGATTTGGATGTTGAAATTGCAGGTGACAGGATTAAGCTGTGTTGCTGTGAGCTTGCCGAATTGTTTTACAACGATGAACAGTCTGGAAGTCAAGGCGGTATTTCATCTGAAAGTGTGGGTGATATGTCTGTAAGCTATGAAAGCACAGAGAGTACAAAGCAACTTTTGCGTAATAATATAAGGTCTGTTGTTTATTCATATCTTGCAGACACAGGTTTGCTTTATCGCGGGGTGAGAAGATGAGAACTGAGGCGTGCTGTACCGTTTATAAATCTAATGGTAACGGTTATTACAGATATTTTGTACCTCGTTGTCATTGGCAGGAAAATAAGGCAAGGAATGTGCTCAAAAGCGGAATGCAAAACGCTGACAGCGTAACAATATATATTCCTGCTAATTGCATGGTGATTTCACCCTCTAATAATTACTATCCTTCCGTTGACTTCTTTGCAAATGCCGAAACAACGCCTAATCAAGCCGCACAGGACATTATTGTAAAGGGTGAATGTAATTTTACCTTTAACAACACAAATCAACAGAGCGTGTCTGAGAGCCTGAGAGAGTTTGCCAAAAGTAACAGATATCATACAGTGATGTCTATTGACCGCAAGCTGTACGGCTCAAAGAGCTTACAGCATATTAAGATTTCGGCGAGGTAGGTGAGTATATGGGTGAAGTAAAACAGCCGAAAGATTTTGACGGTTTCCTCGGGTTTAAATGGGATAACAATTTTGGAGATGAAAAAAGTAAGCATTTTCAAAAGGCACAGAAGTTTATCGACAGTGAATGCATAAGGCAAATGAAACCATATATGCCATTCAGAAATGGTGTGCTTGAAGCGTCTGCTACTATCGGAACAGTAATCGGCAGTGGTGAAATTCGTCAAAATCTGCCGTATGCTCATTATCAATATACAGGCAAGGTTTACGGTCCGAATTTCCCTATAGTTGAAAAAAACGGTACATCAAGTGTTGTTTTCGGAAAATACGAGGGAGGAGGAAATATTGTAGGCTGGTGCAGTCCAAAGAGAAAATACCCTACAGGCAGAAATCTCGTTTATGACAAAAGCAAACATCCGCTTGCAGGTCCTCGTTGGTTCGACCGTATGGTCGCTGACAAAAAAGAAGTCATCTTGCGTGGTGCGGCAAAGGTAGCAGGAGGGGTTGTAAAATGAATATTATAGAACTCGTTAAGTCTATATTGCAAAGTTTTCCGAAGATTAATGAAGTATGCAATGACATTCACATTGATTTTACTGACAGAACAAATGATAGTTACGGACTATCATCAATCGGAGACGCACTACTTGCAGAGGATGTTCTCGGCAATCAGCGTCGTCAACATAACTTTATCTTATATGCAGTATTTCAGAGTGCTAATGATTATGACAGGCTTAACAACAGCGGTGTTTTGCTTGAACTTCAACTATGGCTTGAAAGGCAGGCACAGCACCAAGAATTTGAAAACATTGTTGACAATGAAAAATTAACAGGCGTGCTTACAAAGCTGACCTGTTCAAATGGTATGCTATACGCAATACCCGAAAATAACTTAAACAGCGGTGTACAGTATCAAATGCAAATCACCGCAGAATATAAAATTGAAAGGTAGGAATTTTATTATGGCAGCAACAACTCCCGATATGGGAAAACTTAAAAGAAGTCATCTTCTTCACTTTATCGACGCTTCTTTCGGAGGTACCACACCAAAGTGGTATTTGATAGGTAAGGATATTGAGGATATGTCCGTAGAGCTTAATCCTGAAACAGATACAGTCAAGAATATTCTTGATGAAACATCATTCAATGATAACGGTTATGAACCGAGTGTTGATGCGGATACATATTACGCAAACACAGAAGACAGCATTTATGAAAAGCTAAAGGATATTGCAATGAACCGACTTACAGGCGACAGTTGCAAGACCAAGATTCTTGAAGTGATTGTTGACAAGAAGTCAGGCTCTTACGATGCGTGGATTGAAGATTGCTATGTTAAGCCTCAGTCATACGGCGGTTCACAGGGCGGCGTGAACATTCCGTTCAATATTGCTTTTGCAGGCAACAGACAGCAGGGCACAGCTACTATTACAGACAAAGTGCCGACATTTACACCGAACGCATAATTTTATTCGAGGAGTGATTATTAATGAAAAGTCTTAATTTTAAAAGTGCATTAAAATCATACGCTATTAACGGAGATGAAAACAATGTTATCCAAGTAAATACAGCTGATGTTGGTATTTTTGAGCGTGCCGCAAAGGCAAAAAGTTTTCTTTCCGATGTTAGAAATAAATCAGAAGAAATCAAGAATGGTGATGGTAAAAACGCTATTGAGGTTCTTTCAGAACTTGACAAGCAAGTAAGAGAACAGCTTAATTACATATTTGGTACAGATGTTTCAACACCTGCTTTCGGAACAATGAATTGTTTGACTTTTGTTGACGGCGTGCCTGTGTTTGTTGGATTTTTAAATGCTTTACTTGAAGAAATCACGACAGATGTTACGGTAGAACAGAAAAAAGCAAAAGACAATATTGCTAAGTATGTTAATCAGGTCAAGAAATGATTGGGCATTTACCGCAAAGTCTTGTTGTTGACGGTGAGGAATATGACATTAATTCGGATTTTCGTACAGCTTTGGTAATTATTGAGGCGTACAACGATGAAACCCTGACGGACTATGAAAAAATGTTATGTTGCTTAAAATGTTTGTTCAAAGAAATACCACCAAACGCTGATGAAGCACTAAAGCAAGCAACATGGTTTCTTGACGGCGGTGATATGCCGAAATCAAAACAAGCTCCTGTAAAACTTATGGATTGGGAGTATGACCAGTCTATTATCTTTCCCGCTGTCAACAAGGTTGCAGGCTATGAAACACGCACAGCGGAATATCTGCATTGGTGGTCTTTCCTTGGTCTGTTCAACGAAATAGGTGAGGGCTTGTATTCACAGGTTATGAACATTCGTTCCAAACGAGCAAAACACAAGAAACTCGAAAAGTGGGAGCGAGAGTTTTACAATGAACATAAAGCGTTGGTTAATATCAAAGAGAAACTGACTGCGGAAGAACAGGAAGAATTGGGCTTTATTAATAATCTTGTATAATTGCTGATTTTACACTGATTTATTGTTGACTTTTGCCAAATCTTGTTATAGTATGATAGTAGTTATCATTTATAACAGGGAGAGATAAACAATGAAGTGTCAAAAATGCGGTCAAGAATTAAATGCCAATGAAAAGTATTGCCCTTACTGCGGACAAAGTGTGTATACACAGCCAGAAACACAGCAACAGCAAGTGTATTACGAGAATTACTCTCAGACAATGAATAATAATTTAAAGCCTGTAAAACAGAAAAAGCACCTTTCAACAGGTGCAATAGTCGGTATTACATTAGGTGGTATTGCAGGCGGAATGGTTTTGCTGTTTATTATTGTATTTGTCATTGCTCTGTTTTCTCCTTCAAGCGAAAGTTCGAGTTTGTCAGAAGCAAATAAAAAACAGTATAGTTCAAAAATAACGGAAACTACTGTTGCACCAACGGAAAAAATTGATGTGAAAGCCGAAGAACAATCCAAATGGAAGAAATCACTTGATGATATTGAGCATATTGACATAGACAAAGAAGTCTTGTGGGAATATGGCAATTATTATATCGGTAAAACCGTTTTAACTGCTGTTGATATAGATGATTTGGATTCCGACTGTATAAAAGCGAATACAGAAAACAATGACAGCTATTTTTATAGTTTAACCTTTAATTTTGAAGATAGTTCAGAATTAGAACTCTATTCCGAAAAGGAATGTGTAGTAATATATGGAGTTGTTGGTGAAAAGTCATTATTTGATTGTCTCGATGTTAATAATTGCCATATAGTGATGTCTGGTGATGATGCTACTAAAAAAGCTGATGATTTAAGTAAAGACAAAGATAACCAAATCAAAAATGCAAAAAAACTACAAGAGCAGGCAGAACAGCAACAGGAAAAAGAACAACAGCAAGAAATGCAGAAATTTACTGAAAGCTGTACCACTATTGATTTTGATACATTGTCAAGAAATCCTGATAAATACAAAGGCAATAATTATAAATTTACAGGTGAGGTCATCCAAGTATCAGAATCGTGGGGAGATACTGTAAATTTAAGAATTAATGTTACAAAAAAATCCTATGAGTATCTTGATGGTGAATATTGGGAGGATACAATTTATGCTACCGTTGAAATTCCCGAAGGTGAGGATAGGATATTAGAAGATGATATTATAACAATTTGGGGAACATGTGACGGATTATATTCATACACAAGCATTTTAGGTTCATCTGTATCCTTGCCTAAGATTGATATAAAATATTATCAGATAAATTAATAAGAACAGCCACTCCAAACGGGGTGGCTAAACTTTTGTAAAAAAATATATTTTTATAGCGTACATCTTCGGGTGTGCGCTATTTTTATACCTATTTTTCAGAAAGGAGGAATTTTATGGCGGTTGACGGTAGCTTAGTTTTTAATACCAAAATGGATGTCAACGGCTTTAACAGAGGGATAAATAAAATCTCATCAAAAGCTATAGACCTGAAAAATAAAATCAAAGTTACAGAAAATCAAATTTCAAGCCTACAAAAAGAGCTTAACAAAATGGAGAATACTCCGTTTAAAAGTGACGCCGCTACTAAACTTGAAAGAGAGGTAGCAAAGGCTAAGGAAAGTTTGAATTCACTTTATGCAGAAGCTGATAAAATCGGCGACAGTGTAAAGCAGAATTTAGAAGAAACAGGATTTTCACTTGAACATCTTGACAATATGCTTGCCTCAAACAAGGGTTGGCAAAAAGTTCAAAAGCAAATCGACATTGCAGAACAAAAGCTTGAAAAATATGAAAGAGAATTGCGCAATGTTAATGCTATTGACAGTCAGGTAAATGTCAAAGAAACCGCGGCTTACACAGAAAAAAGCCAAAAGTTAGAAGAACTGAGCGGTAATCTTGATTATTACAAAGCAAAATTGCAGGAAACATCGGAAGAAGAACAAAATACAACTGCTGAAATTGTTGAAAGTTCTGATGAATTAACAAGTAGTATAATGAATTCATCTGACCTTATTACAATGGGCATAAAGGCTGCTACAGCGGTGTATGAAGCATTCAAAAAGGTTGTTGTCACCACGGCAAAGGTAATAGCTAATGCATCTGCAACAATCGCACACGGCATCGGCTATATGACCGAACAGGCGGCAAAATTCACATTAAAACAATTTATAGGCGATTGGGAAAAACAGGGGAGCGGATTGTCAAAATTATTTTTGACAGCTGCTTCCTATTTTAGTATCTACAAGTTGTTTGATTTGGGCAAAGAGGGTGTTGAGCTGGGTTCTGACCTTGCAGAAGTGCAGAATGTTGTTGATGTAACTTTTACCTCAATGTCTGATAAAGTGGAGGAATTTGCTAAATCTGCCGAAAAGACATATGGCTTGTCTGAAACAATGGCAAAGAAATATGTAGGCTTGTATGGCTCTATGGCTGAGGCATTCGGATTCACTGAACAGAAGGCTTATAATATGTCTACAACGCTGACAGGTCTTGCAGGCGATGTCGCTTCATTTTATAACATTGACCAAGAGTTAGCGTATACAAAGCTAAAGTCTGTTTTTAGTGGTGAAACCGAAACACTCAAAGATTTGGGTATCGTAATGACCCAGAACGCATTAGATG
>JAFLSM010000059.1 GCA_022510955.1 Ruminococcus sp.
CATCTAATGCGTTCTGGGTCATTACGATACCCAAATCTTTGAGTGTTTCGGTTTCGCCACTGAAAACCGATTTTAGCTTTGTATACGCTAAATCTTGGTCAAGGTTGTAAAATGAAGCGACATCACCTGCAAGACCTGTCAGCGTTGTAGACATATCATAAGCCTGCTGTTCAGTGAATCCGAACGCCTCAGCCATAGAACCGTATAAGCCTACATATTTCTTAGCCATTGTTTCAGACAATCCATATGATTTTGCCGCATTCTGTGACCATTTGTTTATACTGTCCGACATTGACGAGAATGTAACATCAACAACATTTTGCACTTCTGCAAGGTCAGAACCCAAGTCAATACAGGACTTTCCAAAACTTGCTATCATTTTTGTTGAGAATGCCGTTGCAATCGCAGCACCTAACTTTTTAAATGAAGCAGTCATTTTTTGACTTGCGGTATTTGCCTGCGACTGAACATTTTGTAACGACTGTTTAAATCCAGCAGAATTCAGAACCATATTCAGACCAATTGTACCGACTGTTGTGGTCCCCATAAAATTCCTCCTTTCTGAAAAATAGGTATAAAAATAGCGTTACGCATAAACGCAACGCTGTGAGTATTGTTCGCCTCGATTGATTGTGATAGAATATTACAAGGAAGGAGGTGAATTAGATATGTTTAGACAACCTGTATCATCAAGCAGAGTTTCAAGTGTTGGCTGGGAAAATAATACCTTGCAAGTTGAATTCAAAAATGGAGCGGTTTATAATTATTACAATGTAAGTAAATCTGAATACATTAATTTTATGAATTCTTCTTCCTTGGGTCACTCAATCTCTGAAATTGATAAAACACATAGGTATGAAAGAATTTTCTAAATCACTCTTTCATAGGAATACCTAAAACATCCTCGGTAACTCGCAACTGCTCAGAAGTAATTATCACTTGAGTGTGCGGGTTACCGTTTTCCTTTATCCAATCATAAATTGGTTTTGCGAGTTTTTCTATTTCTCCCATACATTCCACCCCCTCTCAGTAAAATTGAGTATAAAAATAGCGCACACCCGAAGATGTACGCTATAAAAAATAATTTTTTACAAAAGTTTAGCCACCCCGTTCGTAGTGGCTCTTATTATTTTATCATTTCTTTTAAACTTTTAATTTGTTTTTCTAGTTCTTGATTATCTTCTGTGTAAACAAAAACTTCAATACCACTGATTTTACCTGCTATCCATCCATCGTTATCATAAGTATCAGCATCTTCATTCGCTTTCATATACTCAGCAAACTTTTCCTCAATTTTTTCTATCTCATTTTTCGCTTTATCACTGTTAAATTCACCATTAAGATACTTCTCGGCATAAATGATAGTATTCTCAGCCGCCTTTATAGCTTCTTCACTATATTGATTTCTGTTTGAACAACCACAAATAATAACCGAAAGAATAACTACAAGCAATAAGCCTATTAACCTTTTCATTGTTCACTTTCTCCTTGTTAAAAATAATAACTTGTTATAATATTACAACAAAAAGAGACAAGTGTCAACAAAAATTTTGAACATTACTCACACAAAGAGGCAAAAGCTGATTGAAGGTCAGCAAGCACTCTTTCCATATCAGCCTCAGTATAGTTAGTAACATTCCTTGAACGCCACTTGTTTCGGATTTTGTGCTGTGAAGATGTAAAATGTTTTAGCACATCTTTGTCGTTTTCAAGGCGAATTTGAACAGTTCTTGCAAGCGGTGTGTCTTGACCCAATCCCTGCAACAACGAACAGAACTCTGTCCAAGTCATAGACTGAAAGTCCTTTGAATAAACGCTGACCCCATAACTCGACTTGAAAGATGAAACGATTAAATCGAAATCATCTATTAAGTCATAGCCGGGGTCGCTGTTTCCCCCTCGTCAGGTTCTTCTCCGTTGTTCATAAGCGTCTGAGCACTTTCCATAATGAGCGTTGTAAAATCTTCAAATGAAAGTTTTAGACTTTCAATTTTCTTTCTGTTCTCTTCATCAAAAAGCAGATTATAAACCGTAAGAATATCATTTACAGCTACGCCCTCGCCGTTTTCTCCGAACAAAGCAACAACCTTTAGCATTGTTACTGCGTCATTGTTTGCTTCAACTTCAACATCCTTGACCTTGATAACCGGTTTCTCTTCAAAATTTAGTTTATTTGTAATATCAATAATCTTTGACATATTTCATTACTCCTTTACAAAAGTCGCTCAGAGGGCAAATATGAGCCACTCTGAGCGTATTTTTTATTCTTATACTGCCGGTGTGTATGTAGGCTTGCCGTTTGACATTACCTCAAATTCAAGAGGTGCTACACCTGTAGAAGCACCTGAACCGTTAGCGGTAACTGATACAACTGCATTTGAGAACAGAACAGTTGAACCATCAGGGAATATCCACTTGAAATTGATTTCGCAATCTCTGCCGTTCTTATATGCAAGTCCTGCAATAAGGTCGTTACCTGCATCACCGAGTGTTCTTTTAGCCTTAACTGAAATTGTAACGCTCTTTGCAGTCATAAGGCGTGACTTCCAGCCTTCCTGTTCAAATGCGTTCCATTCCTCTACACCGTTATCAAACGATACTGAAAATTCCTCACAGTTTGCAATCGTTGTGTCAGGTGTGGATGAACCTGCCTCAGCTACTTTAAATTGATTTTCATAACAGGGGAATACGCCTGTGTTTGGTGTTTTTGCCATTGTTAAACCTTCCTTTCGTAATAAATTTTTAATTCAATCACTCGTTCATATACTCCGCTGTGTTCGTCTGTGCCTACATCAACAGGCTCAGGAACTAACAGCTCAATCATATAAACCAAAGTGTTATTTATTGTTATATTTTTGATTGTTCGCAAAGTTTCATATAATTGCCTTGCTTCAATCTCAGCTTCATTGGCGTTTGTGTTCCAATGAATAAGCAAAGATACACCTATAATATCATAAGTGCTTTCTGTGCCTATTGCTGTCACAGGAGTTCCACTGCGTTTTAGAGAATACACTCCGAGTGACTTATCCTGCTTGTTGTCAAGCTTACCAATGTAAAAATGTTCTGCATTACTGTAAGCTTTTAGCCAATCTCTTACATTTGCAAGTGTAATCATAGTCCGCATATCCTCCTGTAAATTGCTGCGAATGTTTCAGAGCAAAAATTCTGACGAGTACCGCCTTTAAGCCATGGGGCAAACCATTCACCACCGGCAAAAGCATGTTCAAGTTTACTGAAATTGTATTCCGGGTGAAAGTATAACCGCCTTGCATACGGCGTTGACGATACAATCCTTGTCACTCCGTTCCCTGAATTTGAATAATCTGCAAAAGTATTTTCGTTTTGCAAATTACCTGTTTCAAACGGCATTATTTCAGAGTTTTTTACTTCTGTTAGTAATGCGTCTGTTGTCATTTCTAATGCCTTTTGTGAATTTCTGTCAAGCTGTTTGAATAATCCGAAATTCAAATTGATTTTTGAATTAACCTCAAATACACCCACTAAATCACATCCAATTCCACAAAATTAACTGTGCCGTCAGGGTTACGAGCCTTAACTCCCTGTACAATGTCACGCTTTACGCCGTTAATTATTGCATAACCACCGCTGATTGTTGCAGCACTCGGTATAATATCAAACGGAATAAGGAGAATGCCGTTAGCCTGAACCCTCTTCTTATCCGCCGTAAATATTGTTTTAACTTCTTCCTGAAAGTTGCAATACAAAGGGTCGCCGTATAGAGTATCTGACGGCTTTAGTGCGCCTGACGGATAAAGCTCATTGCGGTCATATACCACAACAGGAGCTCCGTCCTCGTCAAGCCCTTCTCCATAAAGTGTCAGCCATATAGGTTGCTTGCAAAACTGCTTTCGTATGAGTGACGGAAACTTCATAAAACATCACTCCTTAGATTGCAGGGTAGCAAAGCCCTGTTGATTTTAACAGGGCGTAAATATCCGTTGGAATAGCTACTCCACCGATTACACGCAAATTCCAATTCTCACCGAAAGTCATCGAAACACCTTTAAGTGAGTACGACTGCAAGAAAGAAGTTATCATCTCATCATTTTCCTTTTCAAAAGCAGTAAGCCTGCTATGCACACGATTGATAATTTTTTTCTGAAACTCAGTCAGTTTATCATAATCAATTCGATTATATGTGAGAATGTCAATATGCTCTGCTGCTCTCAATGCAAACTCGCCGACATCATTTTGCTGTTCAATATATGAAATGAACATATCATCATTCCTTTTGGTCTGACTTAAGCTTTTTAAGCTCAGCTTTTAGCTTTGCATTTTCCTTTTCAAGAGCCTCATACTTTTCAAGTGATACTGTTTTGCCTAAACCGTGTTCCTTGATTTTGCCGTTGTCGTCATAAATATCAAAGCCCTGTGCCTTGTAAGTTTTTGCCTCTTCGGCTGTATTGACTGTATAAGCCTTATTGTCTTTAATAGCTTTCATTATTGTTCGCTCCTTTACGCTTCAGTGTGAATAATAGTACCCTTTTTCATAAGTTCGTCAAGAGCAAATGTGCCGTTAAATCGTCTGTTCTGATACATATAGTTATCAGCCGTTCTGCTGTCAGTACCGGGAGTAAATACCTTGATGAAAGAATATTTAATTCTTGATACCTGTGCTTCAGGGTCGATAAGAATATAATCAATTTGCTTTGCTGAGCCTTCCGCAACACAACCGTTTGTGAAGTCGAATAAAGACTTAAGCCTTGCACTTGGTACTTCCTTGATTTTGTTGATATCATCAAGTGAACGCACTCTACGGTCAATGCCCTTTGCCGAACTGATTTCAAGTGTTCTTTGAATTCCTTCAGCATTTTTGAGCAGTTTTTTGTATGTAGGTGTGCAATACAGAATAACCCTGTCAAGCGGTACTCCTCTTTCCGCAAAAGCCTCAAGGTTATCGTCAAAATCCGAAAGCACATTTGCGGTAGTGAGAGCAGATGTCTTTATTGTTGCACCAACTCTTTTAGCTTCTGAATACACTTTGCTGTAAGTGTAACAGTCGAGTTCCGGAATAGCCTGTGTTTTTTCAAAACGCTGTTGAATATTTCCAATTGAAACAACAAGATTTGTTTCATCGACATCCATAGGATCAATAGCGAACTCAACATCTCTGTCGTGGTCAAGCGTCTTTGTTTCATAGCTATTTGAGTAGGTGCCTGAATTGAAACCGCTACCGCCTCTTGTGTGGTCTTTATAACCGCTTACGGAGAGCTTAGGGATTTTGATATCCTTGCCGTTGACAATCTGAATATCTGAATTTGAATGGTACAAGTCAGCACAAGTAAGCTCCTGGTCGTACAATTCTCTTAATACATTACTGAATAGTGTTGTGTATTCTAACACTGCCATAATAAATTACCTCTTTTCTTAATTCTTTGTTTTAATTCCAAAAATACCTCTTAGCGTATCTTCGGTTACATTTCCGTTGTCGCCACCGTCACCACCGATTTTCTGAATACCGCCGTTGTTATTACCGCTTTGAGATGCACTCTTTAGAGCAGGGATATCATCAAGTACGGTTTTGATAGCCTCGGCAAGTTTTTCTGTGTTGATGTTACCGTCTGTGTCGGTTACGGCTTTAAAATCAGCCATTTTAAGTACATACGGGATTGACTTTATGTCAACACCCTGCTTAATAGCCTCAAGTGTTGCAGATTGATTGATTTCAGCTGAAAGCCGTGCACTTCTTTCATTGTTAATCGTCTTTTGCAACTCATTTACATCAGGCGCGCTCTTTGCCTTATTGTCAAGATAAGTCGCAATAGCATTGTTCGCTTCTTCCTCTGATAAGCCTTTTTGCTTAAAAAATGAGGATAAAGCGGATTTAGTTGCTCTGCCTGTTCTATCATTGACAATTTTGTCAAGTTCTTCTTGAGTATATGTCTTTGGTTCAGAACCGTTGCCGCCGTTCTGATTTGCGTTATTTCCACCATCTTTGTTCGGGTTGGTGTCACCCTCTGCAAATTTTTGAATGTTTAATTCAAGCATTTAAAAAATCCTTTCCGTTTATGCCCGTCGGCTTATTCCTTAGCTTTTAATGCCGTCAAAGTTTTGGGCAGTAAAAAAGCACCTTACATAATCGTAAAGTGCTTAATCAGCTGATTTAGTTTTCTTTGGTTTATCAGGCGCAGGCTCAACATAGCCGCCTACAATAAGCTGTTTGGCTCTTTCGTCTGAGCATTCAAAGGTTTCATTAACAAGGCGTGTAATAAAGCCCTCTGTCTTGTCGTTGAATTGCTTGATTACCTTAACTTTCATATTTTCACCTCCAACATTTTAATCTTTACTCTTGAATGTAATGGGCAAAATCTGTTCGGGTAGGAAATTAACCTCATAATGATATTTGTCAACCTCAGCACCGCTTATGTCCTCTACTACATACATTGTTTCTTGGTTCAGCCCGATAAAATGCTTTTTGTATTCGTTTTCGCCTGTTTCACATATGATTTCAAGCTGATTTTCCGAAGCATCTACCTGTAGTGAAAATGCTGCCACAAGTTCAAATTCAGCTTTGTCCGTTCTCGAATTAATAACGGTAAGCCTGCGAATAACATTAAAGTTATCCGCTTCCTGCGACACATTATAAGACACTTGGTCTACTTCTGTACATCCTACAAGACATACGGTTGTTGTGAGTACTAAAAGTACTACTAAAACGATTGATAAAATTTTCTTCATTGCTTCATTATCCTTTCTGTTTTTATTTTTTGAGCAATAAAAAAGGACTAAACACAAATTAATGTGCTTAATCCTTAGATAACTATTTAATTTTGACATAGCAAAACCGCCCTCACAATGTGGGAGCGGTTAATTTTTATTTTGTTCAATAGGCTCAAAACCTATACCGTTATTACATTCTTTTATCTCTTTTACTTTACTATAATCAAAGTCCATAGGTATTCCGTCAGGAAAAGCATCACAACAGGGACGCCAACCGTCTATAAGCGGTTTTTGGTGTTTACATTCGCCACAATCTACAACGCAAATCATTAAAATTTCCTCCCCATATATTTCTCGTAAAAATCTATCATCTCTTCCGAAACTTTGGCACCTCTACTACGCAAAACTTCTAATTCTGCGAGAGCCTCTGCCCCGTCATTATACGCTATTAAGCTGATACCCTCAATGTGAATTTTTGATAATGTATCATAGAACTTTTGAACATCTTTATTACTCTTTCCAAATATAGACATTGCGTGTCCGCTTTCGTGTATTATAGCTTCTTCTAATGAATTAACAACAGAAATTTTTGAATTAACAAACATATCGTTTATCTCATCCAATGTTTTTTCTGCCAATTTATCGGTATTAAGATTAAGTCGTAATAATCCATTAGAAAGCATTTCTATTTGTAAAACTGGCGTACCATCAACAGTTGAAGGAATACTTTTTGCAGAAATTTCACTAATAATAAAATTGCCTTTATCTTCACAAATCTTTATATTCTCGATGATTGCGTTATTCACTTCATCTTTTATGCCTTTGCCATATGTAACAACTTCATAATCATCAATATCTATTGATTTTATTATATCACTTTCAGCAGATTTTGCAACAGATTTATTAATCCTTTCGCCTATTTCATCAGCCTTATTCTGCCATTTCTCAGCACGGCTTTGATAAACCTTTTGATTATCCTCGTCAAGCGAATATTTAGCAATCCTCTCACACTTTTCGGCTTGATTTTCGGCGTTTGACTTTTGCTGTTCAAGCACCTCATTGCCTTTCATTGCTTCAAGTTCGGACTTTGATACTTTTTTCAAAGTGGTTATGCCCTCGTAATATGTACTTGTGCTGTCCTTACAGCGAGGATGAAACAAACCGCCCTCAATAGCTTTTGATAAAAGAGGATAATCACCATCCGTTTTCTTTCCGTTTGAATACACATCATCAATAAAGACTTGTCCGATATAGTTAGCACAATCAGGACAACCGCCTTGCCTTTGATTAACAACAACTGTTGTAATACCCCATTCGGCTCTCTTTTCACCTTCGCCGTAGAGGTATGCACGCTTATTTGCTGTACGAATTGCCATATCGGCGTAATCGGACAATGTATGCCTTGCACCGTTTTTATACTCAACACAATTAAGCCCAGCTTTGAGCATATCCTTACAAGCCATATCAACAGCTTTTTCATATGTTCCTGCACCTGTGTTTGCATACACATGAGCATTGTAAATCGCCTTGCGGTATTTATCGTTGCTCATTCGCAGAATAGCTGTTTCAGCCTTTTTTAAGTCGTTTGTAGTGGCTTTTATAAGTGCATTGAGCTTTCTGTCATTGACCTTAAAAAACTCGGCTGTAGAGCTTGCTGACGGTTTACTCGGACCGTTAAATCCATTTTTTATAGCCGTAAGTATTTTGGCTTCCTGACTTGCATTGCCATCTGCTCTTGCTGTTTTTAGCATTTCAGAAATTTTACTGTTGATTTCAGAAAACTGCTTATTGAATTTCTTTGCATTACTTTTACGGTACTGTTCAAGACTTTTAAGCTGTTCAGCCTGCCACTGTGCCCAATTATATCCCTCTTTGGTTTCCTCGGCACGGTGACGGCTGAAATTTCTCATCATGCTGTCAATCAGCTCGTTTTCAATCGCTTTAAAAGCCCCAGAAATATCATAATCAGACATTGTTAAACCTCAACATCTATATCGTCAATTTCCGAAGCTTCCTCGACAGTTGCAATACCCTGCTCCTCTTTAATTCTTTTTACCTCCTCAGCCTTCCAATCCTCTGACTTGCTGTCGCCGTAAAGTTCATCAACACTTGTCTCAATCGACATAACGCCGTTTTGCCTTGCTTTGCCAACTGTTTCAACCTGACTTTCAAATGACGGATTTGCATATTCGCCGAATTTCACCGAAACTTCTATATCGTTATCGTTTAAAATACTTTTCTTGTGTATTTCATTATCAGCGTTAAGTACAGCAAGCACGAGCTTCGGAAGTACATTTTCGAGCAGTTCAACAAAATTCTGACGGGTATAAAGCGTTGTTTTTTCTTTTTCTCTTTGTGCCTCAGCATTATCAAGTTTCTTGACATCAATACCAAGCGTTGAGGGACTGATAACACCTTGCAAGCAAAGGTCGAGAGCTGTTACATAAGAACTCAAATATGCATCATGTTGAATGTTAGGAGTATCTGATTGGATTCTGCTTTTTCCGTCTTCATCAACCATTTCACCCAATTCAATAAATCGGTTATCAAAAGCATTCGGTTTTCTTGGTTTACCTGTATCAATATCATATGGGATTAAATTGCTGGGAATGTATGTCTTTGTCCGTCCTGCTCTAAGTGCGTCCATCCACTGGCTCCATACCTCGTCAAGACTGTCAAAGGCGTCCTCTTTACCTTCAATAAACCCTTTACCTCTGCCTTTGTAACTTGATTTGCCGTAAATTACAGGTACAGCCCACATATACGACTTATCAAATGTAATGCCCTTTTCCTTAATCCAAGAAGTTTTTTGTATTGAATTCAAAGAAATTTCCTTTCCGTTGTCATTGTAAAGCTCATATTTTATATAGCCATAACCGTAAATCTCGACAAACTTATATTTTTTACCATTTTCAAAATAATTTGTATAAAAGATAACTTCACGAATTCGACCTCTCACATATGTAAATTGGATTCGTTCAGACGGATACCATTCTATAATCGGGCTATCAGATATTTCTTTATCATATGAAATTTTAAAAGCACCGTCACCGACGATGCCAAGGTCAGTTAGCATTTCCTTGAGTGTATCCGAAAATTTGTTTGTTTTTTCAATTTCCCTCCAACGCTCTGAACTTGCGGTACTGTTCTTGTCTGTAAGTTCAATTCCGTTATAATCAGATATGACAATATTGGCTATAGTATCAACTATCAAAGCAGGTAGTGCGACATGGATTTTGCGTATTTCCTGACCCTTTGTCATTTCTGCTTTCCAAAACATAGTGTTCGACACATCAAGACTTGTATATAATTCTGAAAGCTGTGTGCTCTTCCCCCAATACCAAATTCGATTTTTAGCACACGAGGTTAAATGACCTACACCCTCGTTAATAATGATTGCATTTTCCTGCGCCGGATTGTATTGGATGAAATTTCTTAGTCCTGTTCTGATTTTATCTGTCATTTTCTGTATCAACCCCATTCTTTTCAACTCCTATTTTGGATTTGTACGGTAGCCAAGCGTACTGGTCGGCATTTATTGTATGGTCATTTTTGTCCTCGGGGGTATTGTCTTTATCATCCTGCCAAGAATACAACTCCAACTCAGAAACAGAATGTTTGCAATGTTTAAGAATGAAATAACATTCCTGAGCAAACCATCCGAGCTGTAAATTAATTCGGTCAATAATGGTTGTCTTTTTCCATGATGAATTGAATACATAAATACAGCCGTTTTTTCGTTTATATTTATTAAGCTCCGTAATTGTCGCTTGGTCGGCATTATCTATATAAACATTACGAGCCAATCCCCATTCTTTTCTGTTGCGTTCGAGAAAATCTATAAAATTTGCAACGGTGTCACTGGGTGCAATCGGCGTTTGTAATTCTGCATTGTTATATACCTTTTCATCAAGACGAATATACTTGCCTCGATTCGTAATACCGCCAAAAATCATTGCTATGGTATCAGGAGATTTCTGACTGTATGAAGTGTCAAGTCCTGCCGTAAACTGTATGAAATGTTCCTTGTTTCTTTCATTGTTAATAAACTGCTTTGCCCATTCTTTTGACTTAACATGCTTTACCCTTTCAAAATTGCTGAATACAAGTCCTGTTGCTCGTCCTCGCAAGCCTTGAATTTTATTTTTATATATCTTTGTTCCTTTAGGTGTATTTACAAGGATTTTATTAAGTTTCTCCTTTGTAAGCCCTAAATTATGTTCAAAAGAAAAGAACCAATGAACCCAACCGGGTTTTGGTTCTTCATTTAGCATTTGTAATATTTCGTCAGGTGTTTCCTGCTTCCATTTTTGAATGGGACGGGAACAATTTATGTACTCTTTATAAACAGGCAAGTTCGGGTCATCAGGATTAAGAGTAGCCATAAAGTAGTCGCAACGCATTGAAGCCTCACGAACAAACTCAATATCAGCTGTGTTAATTTCGTCAATATA
Source organism: Ruminococcus sp. (assembly GCA_022510955.1). Taxonomy (GTDB): domain Bacteria; phylum Bacillota; class Clostridia; order Oscillospirales; family Acutalibacteraceae; genus Ruminococcoides. The sequence goes on from JAFLSM010000059.1 coordinate 11,136, forward strand.
CAAACAACCATACTGACCACCGAGAGCCTTTTGCCACTTCTTTTTGTCGCCATAACCCATTACATAAATTATCTTATCACCCTTTGAAGTGTGAAAAAGAATGTGCGGAATTTTATCATCCTTTGTGCCGTTGCCGTTGTACTCGACAAGCACACCAAAATCGTCAACTATGCCTAAATCCTTATTGATAATATTCTTTTCGGCTGTTCCTGTGTCCTTAGCAGCTATAATATGCAACTTCTTAGGTGACTGAGCAACTTTAAGCATATACTTAAATATTCCGACTGTGGTTTTTCCTGCCGCAGTTGTACCCTCTAAGAACTCTGTCGGAGCTGTACACCTTATAAAATCTTTGTATTTAGGTGACAATACAAGATTAGTCATAATCAACACCCATTTGCTCAATTAAATCATCAAGCTTTGAGGTCTCAGATTTTAATGAGGCATTCAGTTCGACATTCTGTTTATCTCTCCACAAATCAGGGCGACGATTTTTAAGCCAAAAGATTTGTGCGGTAGTGTCTGGAACAATCTCTTTTGTAACTCGCTTAGTTTCAACTCCACCTTCAAATGTAACTTCGTCATACTGATAGCCTAAAGCTCGTTTAAGCAAAGCGTTTTCAACTTCAAAGTCAACTACTTCCTTACCCTTTTTTAGGGACTCCGAAATCTCCGAATATTTATTTTTCCAAGCATAAAAAGTTGATGTTGTTACTCCTAAATTATGAGCTATCTGCTCGTCTGTCAGTCCGTTTCTCGCCCACGCCTCAAGCAAAAGCAAGCCGTCAGGCGTTAGCCAATATTCATATTTTCCTTTTGCCATTCAGGCTCACCTCTCTTTTTATAGCAAAACAAAAGGCTAAGCCCTAAGACTTAACCTTTTACTAATTTTCGCTCTAAATTCTCTCTAATATATTCAAGTGTAAAGTTTTGGCTTAAATAACCAATACCATCTACTGTCAAAAACAAATCCGAACCATTTCTAAGATATTGTACTTTAGAATCATATATTTTTTGAGCCATATCTATAACTCTCACAATCTCTCTGTCAGTAACTCCATCTTTAAGTTTAAATACATCGTGACTAGAACTATAATTCTTTTCAGGAATTGTAAACGCAACATTATCTTTTTTTAAGCTTACTTTATTAACTAAACTATTTTCCTGTCCCTTTTTTAAACTTCTAATATCTGCCATAATACTATTCAACATTATAGTGATATTATCATCACTAGAGACCTCAACATCTAAAAAATTCGCCGATTGTGCTTTTACAATCTTTACTACTGTAGTTTCTTTTCCTTCGTCTGTAGCTTTCAATGCATCTGCAATATCATCTATAGCTCTATTAACATTTTCAACTAGTCTGTGACTATTATATTCTACTGTATTTATTCCACTTACATCAAATATTGTGTCTGTTTTTTCGTCCTTAACGAGAACAACGGGCAAATCGTATGCCTGTCTTAATCCTAATTCATATAAAACATTAGGATTTCTTGCACTTAAATCGCATAAAGCCATAGGGCATTTTTGAATTGCATCAAAGATTTTATTTATTATAGAATCGCTTATTTTATTTTCATCTACCCTATGTGGAATAAAACCTGCTTTTATAATAGCTGGAGAAAATATTTGTTCATACACTTTCGTAAAATGATCGTTATCGTCGTCATAGCCTGGTTGTTTACTTATAGGCATCATAACAAAGCAAGTTTTTTTGAATTTATTATCATCACTTTTTGTTTTATCGTCTTTTTTGTTAACATCTTTTGACATAATTTCACTCCCCTTGTCAATGATTATACAATAATTGACAAAAAAGAGCAATTGGTAGTGTGTATATATTTCATATAAGTAAATTATACAAATTTACAACAAAGCCACCTCACAAATTAAGTGAAGCGGCTTTTTTTAAGGAGAGTATCAAATTTTAGAAGGATTATCTTAAAT
>JAFLSM010000006.1:0-34178 GCA_022510955.1 Ruminococcus sp.
CATAAAAAAGAAAGCAGACACTTTTTTCGTGTCTACTTTCATTTTACACCTTCATTTTAAAGCGGTGGCTGTTTTAGTTTACACAAAAAACGAGCTGTAAGAATGATTTACAGCTCGTTTTTTGAAATTATGTTTTGTCGTTTTTCATATCTCTTATTTGTTTGAGAATATCAGAATTTTCGGTGATTTTTATGTTTGTTTTTTCATCGGTTTGCTGATGAGCAAATTTGATATAATCATCATAAAATTCAGCACAGTCATCCCAGTTTTTCTTTTGTGATTCAGTTAGTGTGTGTGGCTTAACTCCATAGTCCTTCAGAATAGTGTTACAAATGTATTTTGTAATCTTTTCCTGACCATTTATGTTCATATGGTCACTATTATAAAAATCTTTATCCTTATCAAGGTTTAAGTCAATCTGATTTTTCTCAAGATTGATAAAATCAAATCCATATTCCTCGATAATTTCTCCGGCTTTGTTTGTTCTTCTGAATCGGTCATATTGGCGTTTGTCAACTATATGAGGAAAACGAACAAAAACCACATTGTCAAGATTTTCATCTTTGCAGTATTGAAGCAAGTCTCTTAAGTAATACTCTGCTTTTTCGTTAAGCTCGAGCGTTTTGTCATCAGTTTGAAGCTTTGCAGGGTCAATAATCTTATCCTTGTCTGCCCCTTTAATTGATGTTGTTGCCATAAAGCTTGAGCCTTTTAGAAGTGAATATCCTCTGAGTTGCATTTCAAACTTTGATTTTGTCCACTTTAAATGCTTTTTATAATCATCCCATGCACCGTGATATTTGATGAAAGGAAGATAAAATTCTGCTTTGCTTTCCTCAGGAATTACTGTTTGAATAGCATCAACTTTGTTTTCTGTTATCGGCATACTGTCTATAGCCTTATGAATACGTGCCAAATCAATAATTTCTTTTTGCTGATTATACAATGCACCGTTAATCTCAATGAGAATAAGCTGAGGGGATTGTGTTCTAAGAATCTCTTTTAGCTCATATTTTGCCATTGCAATAGGATTGGACTCGGTGCAGAAAGGATAACTTGTGATGCCTGTTTCTTTGTAAGCCTGCACAGGAGAAAAGCCTGTATAGCACTCACTTGAGCCGATGAAGCAGACATCAAGTGAATTTTGCTCTTCCTTGTAAAAACCCTCAATTCTAATCTGGTCATTATCAAGTCTTGCAAGAAAATATTCCTGAGCAACACCCAAAATCAGCAAAACAGCTAATGCAAGGGATATAACTGCGACAGTTCTTTTTATGTATAGCTTTTTCTTCATATTTTAACCTCTAAAACTGCATATAAACAAATTCAGCAGGATTGTAGCCCGGCCCGTAAATGCCAAATATAAGCACGGTAACAAGGCATACAAGAGTTAAACTCCAGCGTAGGATAAGTGGTTTTTTATCAAGCATAACACGCAGAGTTGTGTTGCTGTTTCTCTCTTGAATAACGCTTACAACAAACACAACAAGCATACCAATCAAAAGAACCACATAGTCCTTTTTACCTAATCCAAGGTTACAAATCTGGCTTATTCCTGTCCTGATGTGCTGGTCAAGAAGTGACATTTTAATCATTTTTACAGCACCGCTAAAACTTGGTGCAATGTCAAATACATAGCCTACAAGCACAACAATGAATGTTCTCAACATCTGAAAAATTCCGTAAAGGAAAGACTTTGGATTGATGTGCAACTTTTCAAGCACAAAATCAAACACAGGTTTTAGAAGAATGGAAATCATAATGATTAGTCCGTTCCATAAACCAAAGCCGACATATTTCCAATTTGCACCGTGCCATATACCTACAATTAAAAATACTATAAGAGATGCAATGCTTGTCGGCAGAACCTTTGCAATGTGTGCGCCTGCCTTTGTGTTGCCAAACTTTGTATTCTTAATATTTTTGCTCATATTAATGAACTGCTTTGACATTGCAATAGGGTAGAACACATAGTTTTTCAGCCATGCGCCGAGTGTGATGTGCCAACGACGCCAGTAGTCGTTTATGTCTTTTGCAAAGTACGGACGCTTAAAGTTGTGTGCCATATCAATGCCGAATATTTGTGCAACGCCTCGGGAAATATCAATACCGCCCGAAAAGTCTGCATAAAGCTGTAAGGCATAAATCAGAACAGTAAAGGTAATTGTTGTACCGTTGTACGCACTGTAATCATCAATTACTGTATTCAGCGCAATGACTGCTCTGTCGGCAATAACAAGTTTTTTAAAGTAACCCCACAAAATAAGTTGCATTCCGTGCTTAAAGCGTGTGAAGTCAAATTTGTGCGGTTCATAAAGCTGATGAGCAAGCTGGTCGTAAAAGCTGATTGGTCCTTGAATAATTTGCGGGAAGAATGACACAAAAAGTGCAAGTTTGAGCGGATTTTTCTCTGGAGCAATCTTTTCACGATATACATCAACTATGTATCCCATAGATTGGAAAGTGTAGAATGAAATTCCAAGCGGTAAAATCAATTTGAGCGTAGGTGCTGAAAATCCTATTCCGAATATACCCAACAAATCATTCAAGCTTCCTGCAAAGAAGTTATAGTATTTCAGAAATGCTAAAATACCAAAGTTCAGTACAAGCAGAAGAGCCATAATCAGTCGTTTCTGAATTTTTATTTTATTTTTGTATTTCTTTTTTTGTTCTCTATCCCAAGTTGCCTTGTTCGCCTTAACTTTTGCCTTTGCATTCTGCGATACCTTGTCAATAAACAAAGCAAACAAATAGGTAGAAAAGGTGGTGAACAAAATAAAAGCGGCAAACTTGAAGCCTGCACACAGATAAAAGAAGTAACTTGCGGCAAGCAATACTACCCATTTATATTTTTTTAGAGGCAACAAAAAGTACAAAAGTACTGTTGCTGCCACAAACAGAAAAAAGTTAATAGTTGTAAAACTCAAAATATTACCCCATTATCAGTCGAATTTCGGTGTGTTCATTGTGTCGGAGTAAATGAAATCTCTGACAATTCTCAGTCCCTTATCCTTTGAATAAAGTGTAATTCTCGGCATTTCACGGCTGAGGAATACAGCCATGCCTTCCATTGCCGAATATGCACCTGTGCGGTGAAAGACAAGAGTATCATCAGGTTTAAGATTACACAGCTTAACCTCTCTTGCAAGCACATCAGCAGTTGTGCAAAGACTTCCGCACAATGTCCACGGTTGTTCTTCATCATTGCTGTCATCACCTGAAAGGTGAGTAATCATAGGAATTTGCATACCCTGAATTTGTCCATCATATTTAAGCTGGTTAAGACCGCCGTCAACAATGGCATAATTTACGCCACAGCAGGTTTTGGTGTCGATAACCTTTGTAAAGTAAAATCCGCAAGGGGCGGCAAAAAATCTGCCCATCTCAATCGTAAGCTCAACCTTTTCGCCAAGCTCTCTGATACGCTCTGCGATTCCGTTAAGTCGTTCTTCTTCAAGCTCATCAGCGTTATCCTTAAAGTAGTCAACTGCAAGCCCTGTGCCGTATTCAACACGCTTTAGTTCAAAGTTATACTCGCTTTTGACCATATCAACAAACGCATCAACCCTGTCAAGTTCTTTGATAATTGCGGCAGGTTTACGCTTTTGTGTGCCGGTAAAGTAATGAATACCAACAATTTCAATTCCCTTGTAGCTGTCACGATTTTTGATGATGCTGAGGAGTTCATCCTCATCCATGCCAAACTGACTTCCGCCTGTAAGACGCAAAAGCACGGGAACATATTTTCCGTTATTAACGGCACTGTCGTTAATGAGGTTTACATGCATAATGCTTTCGGCAGTAAATGTGCCGACGCAGTCTTTCATTGCACGCTCAACATCCTTGGCGGTTTTGTTTACACCAGAAAAGATAACCATATCCATATCAGCGTTTAGCTTTTCGCAAATGGTCAATTCACCCGGTGAGCATACCTCGATTTTGCTGAAGCATTTTGGCAAATCGGCAAGAATAAATGGATTTGCCTTGATTGAAAAGCAGATTTGCACTTTTTCGCCAAAGGCTTTTTTGACAAGCTCTGCCCGTTTTGCAAAAATGTCTGTATCAAAAACATAAGCCGGTGTACCCAGCTTATGTAATGTCTCATTTAAAAATTGTTTCATAATTATTCGTCCTGCAATTTTGTAATTAGTGCATACATTGCTTCTGCTGAGTTGAAGTTCTCAGGAACAAGGTCGTTTGGTTTGATTTCGATGTCAAACTCTTCATTAAGTTCACCAACAAGAGCAACAATATCAAATGACTCCAAAATGCCGTCACCAATAAGCTGCTTTTCAGTTTCAAAGTCTACATCAGGTCTAAGGTCCTCAAGAATCTGTAATAATTCGTCCATTTTTTTAATCTCCTTTGTAATTCAGTTTATTAATTTTATAATTAACTGCTCGTAATTTGCAGTCGTGAACAGAAGTTTATTATTTTATGAAGCTGTCTGCCCGGATAGGTGTAGCCTACCGGCTGCTTATTTCATATATGATTTAAGTGACTGCATATCAATCTTACCGTTTGGCAGGGTTGGCATACTGTCAAGGTTAATAAGCTTTCTTGGTACCATAAAGGCAGGCATTTTACTGCGGAAATGAAGTACAATCTCCTTAGAGGTTGCTTCTCCTGTATAGAACAGATAAAGGTGTTCCTTTTCCTTATAATAAAGTGAGCAACAGTCTGTTATATTTGGAAGCTGCTTTGCCATTTCTTCAATTTCGCTAAGTTCAATGCGGTGTCCCATATGCTTAATCTGTCTGTCTTTTCTGCCGTGAAAATGCAAAACTCCGTCCTTGTCAAAGTGACCAAGGTCGCCGGTTTTGTAAATTATCTCACGATAATTTTTGTTCAGCGGATTTTGCACAAACACCTCGTCGGTCTTTTCCTTGGCACCGTAATAGCCAAGTGTAACGCAGGGACCTGACACACAAATTTCACCGATTTCACCGTCGTTTGTCTGAGTGTTGTCCTCATTCAAAAGAATAATGCGATAGTTTTCATACGGTTTGCCAATCGGCAGTACAGTGTCGTCATCAACTTGTTTGTCAACCACATAATATGTGCAGGAGGCAGTTGCCTCTGTCGGACCATACTGATTGATATATTTAACCTTAGGCAAATTTTGCTGCCAGATTTTCAGATATTTGCAAGGCATTACAGAGCCGGAGAAGATAACCTTTTTAAGATATTCAGGCTTTATAATTTCAAATGCCCCAAGCTTTGCAGGCAATTCAATTCCCGCAACACTCCAACAAAGTGTAGTTACTTTGTACTCGTTGAGTGTTTCAAACAGCTTTGTCGGCATAGCAAACTCATTTTTTGGAATGATAACTGTAGATGCACCTGTCTTAAGCGGAAGATAAATGTCACGCACAGCGGCAATATAATCAAGAGGTGACTGATTGCCGAGAACATCACTGTCATCAAGCTCCAGAACCTTGCAAACGGCATTAATGTAACACATCAGAGAATGATGAGATGTGATAACGCCCTTTGGCACGCCTGTTGAGCCTGATGTAAAGATGGCATAAAGCGGAGAATACTCAGTTAGATTTTGAGTTGCCTTTGCAAGCTTTTGTTCATCAATTTGTGTGTTTAAAATATCCTCAAGCACAACAATCTCGCCATCAAATTCAAGCGATTTTGCAGTATCAAGATGTTCTTTGTCAACAACCATAATATCTGCCTTGATAACGCCGATAATCTGGTTAAGTCTGTGTGCAGGCATTGTAGCGTCCATAGGCGCATAAAATCCGCCTGCTCTTACTACGCCTAAAAAACATGCAGGGGTAAGGGCATGTCTGCCACTCATAACAATTACAGGATTTTGCGGTTCAACTTTGCCTGCAAGAAATGTGCCTACAGCCTTTGTATAGTCATTAAGTTTTTCAAAAGTTAAGTTCGAGTCAGAATCAAAAAATATGGTTTTGTCCGCATATTTTTGCGCTGTGTTGTCAAGCCAACACAATACAGAATTTTGCACAGACACACCTCCACTATTTATTATACCTATTATACACTTAAAATAACCTATATTCAACAATATTTTATGTTTAGAAACAAAAAGTAGCAATAGTTTCAAATGAGTGATGTTTTATATCACTTTTTTAGTAAAAATATAACACATCTTGTACCTTTTTATATTTTATACCAAAAGTCTGTATTTTATCTGTTTTTATAAAAATGTATGTAAACACAAAAAAGTTCTTCTAAATATAAAATACTACTAAGTTTACAAAAAAGTTGCAATTTTTTTGTCTTTCATTATAATAACATTTAAGTAAAGTGAATTATCACATTAAATATATTTACAATTTGTATTAAGACATTGTATAATGAAAACATAAATTATAAAAAGGGTGATTATATGTCAGATTCAATAAAACTTTGCCCCTTCTGCGAAGAACCTCTTGTTATTGTTCAGGATGACAAAAATAACGGAGAACCGTATCTTGAATGTGCAACCTGCGGACTTCGATTTAAGCTTGAGGGGTTTGAAGAAAATCCTGTTGAAATCAGGGAGTGAGCTATGAAAAAATGTCTTATAGTTGTTGACTATCAGGTGGATTTTGTCAACGGTACTCTCGGTTTTGAAAAAGCAGGGGAGCTGGATGAGATTATCAGTCAAAAGATTGTTGAGTACCGAAAAAACGGTGACGAAGTTGTGTTTACTTTTGACACACATACCTCAAATTATGCGAATACCTACGAGGGCAGAAATTTGCCGATTGCACACTGCATTGAGAACACAGAAGGACACCATTTGTACGGCAGAGTAGCCGATTTGTGCGAGGATTGCGATAAATGCTTTAACAAGCCAACATTTGGCTCAGCAGAGCTTTTTGAATATCTGAGGCAGAATGAATATGAAAGTATAGAGCTTTGCGGAGTGGTGACAAACATTTGTGTAATTTCAAATGCAGTGCTTGCCAAAACTGCACAGCCCGAGATTGATATTATCGTTGACAGCAAGGCTGTTGCGTCGAATGACGACAGCCTTAATGAAAAGGCACTCGAAGTAATGCAGAGCTTTCAGATTGTGGTAAAATAATTAAAAGGTTATTAAAGTTAAGAGAGGCGTTCACAAAAGTGAGCACCTCTCTCTGCTTTAATAAATGTAATGCCATTTGTATCGACTTAAATCGCGTATTCTTATTCCGGTAACTTCTTCACGGTTAAATGTGTATAGTTCGACCAATTTAGAATAATCCTGATTATAGTAATACAGACGGCAAGGAGACCACCAATTAACATTTAAAGATATGAATACAAAGTATTCTTCATTATCTTTGAAAATTTTCATGTTTATAATTGGATGCTCAATCTTTTGTACTTCCTCCAAAATACTTGAAATAATCGGAGTTATTTCTACATCATTTCCGTTTGCATCCTCTAATCTCAATGATTTAATATCTTTTATTGGGTTATCAACTCCTCTTGGCTTATATTGTGAATAAGAGTCGAAACAACCATATGGAACATAAAATACCTCCATTTCGTCCGGAGTAAAAGGTTCTATCTCGTTGACTTTCTCATTTGTATAAAAAGAATAGTAAAATATATCTGCATTATTATTTTGATTATCATAAGGTTGTGTTATTATATCAATAACTACTTCTTTACTTTCATCATCTTCATTATCTTCATTATCTTCATTAGATAACAACCGACAACCTGAAAAATTCAGCAAACATAAAGTCAATAATGATAAGCTGATGATTAAACTGACTATTTTTTTACACCTATTTTTTGTAATCATAAGGACAAACCTCCTTGATAATTAATCTTATGTTTTAATGTATTATTGAGTTTTATTATGTTTTTTCATAAAAATCGCCTGTGTTTTCAATCTGTATTGATTCTTTCAGATATTCCATACAATGATTTTTAAATTTTTTATATGGATAGTTACCTCTCAAAAAGAGGGCCTTGTATTTATGCCATACAACAAAAACAGTTGATCGCATAATAATTTTTCGCATAAATCTTATCAAATGATTTATGGTATTGTATCTTCCGACAGAAATTCTGTGAAGTGTGGCAGATTGCAAAACTACATGCTTAAGTTCGTCGTTTAACATCTGCTGACAAATAATACTGAGAACTTCTGAATTTACGGCATGGGACAATGCTGTGTAATAGGACAGTGCAATCATTTCCGCTGTAACAAGAATAATTATTTCACATTCCAATCCCATAAGTTTTCTCAAGAGCCTGAACACATTATCAATCCAAAGTTTTTTTGCTGGTTCAATATGATAAATATCCATATATTTTTTTAGCGTCTGAGAATGTCTGTTTTCCTCCAGTACGAACCATTTCATAATAGTTTTGTATTCTTTATATCCTGTCTTAATGGAAAATTTTTTGACGCACTTTGTCAGATGTCTGCCCTCCGAGCCTTCACCTATCTGAAATGCTCTTATTGACGGGGTTATTAGTTTAATTTCATCTTCGGACAATTCCCTGCTGTTGTTAAAGTCAATTTTAAGCAGGTGTGAATTGTTGTATTCAAAATATTTTATCCAGTCATACTCTTTAATGCTTTTTATGTCGGTTTCACAAAGTCTTATTCGTTTCATAATTATTCCTCTCATTTATACTTAAGCAGGTCGCCAGTTGTAGTGAATATCTTTCGGGGTAAATGCCTCTGTTTCGTTTACTTTCATGATATTCATCCGTGAAAATAGTATATAAAATGATTATTCATAAACTTGCAAATTAACATAATCGTTGTGGTCCATACCGCCAAAAGTTATTTTTTCTACAAATTTATTAGGTACGCTATAATAGGATAAGTAGTAATTACACCAGATCTTATTAATATATATTTCTTCATCATATAATACCTGTTCTATTAATACTGAAGAATCAATTTTATCAACAAATAACGATTCTTTTTCAATTACAGCTTTTTCAAATCTTTCTTCTATAAATTCCGCAGAAATATCTCTTCCTGTTACCCCTGACAACAGCAATGATAATAAGCTTCCATATGCTCCTTCAAAGTTACACACTTCATCTTCAGCAACATGATCTTTATAAGAGTTTATCCAATATCTTTCATACCCATAATCAGTGTTTTTTTGAGTAGAAAATAATGTATCTGGAAATAAATTGTATAAATGAAAATCCACAGATGCCTTTGAATTATTGGGATAAATAAATATACTTCCGCTTGTGCCATACCAATTTGCATTTATCTCGCCATAGTCTTTTAATTTGTTTTCATATTGGTAAAAGTGTTTTTCTGTTTCTTTGTACGAAATTGCATAAACAGAATAGTTGTTTTGAGAACAAGATGTTCCAACGATACAAATAGATATGATAAAAATTAATATTGAAATAAAGGGTTTAATTCTTTTCATAAGCGTTCCTCTTGTTATTTATACTCAAGCAAGTCACCGGGCTGGCAGTCGAGAGCTTCGCACAGCTTGGCAAGGGTGCTTATTTTAAGAGCCTTTGCCTTGCCGTTTTTAAGTATTGATATGTTCGCCATTGTTATGCCGACCTTTTCGGAAAGCTCCGTTACACTCATTTTGCGTTTGGCAAGCATAACATCTATGTTAAAAATAATTTCCTTTTCCATTTTGCACCTCATATTGTTAAGTCGCTTTCTTCCTGCAATTTTGCCGCTTTTTTGACGAGATACGACAGTATTGCGGAAGCGGCAGAGATTGCAATTCCGATAAATGTTATAAATAACGAAACAATTAAAGTTCCGGGATGATTCATATTCAGCAGGAGAAATACCACATTGCCTGCAAAATAGTACACTGATGTTGCAAGAGCAAGCACGGACACATGTTTCAACCGTCTTGCGTTTGCATTTGAAAATGACTCGTCATCACCAATGCTTGAGGCGACTTTCCAACCAATCACAAGTACCGCATAGCATGGCACTGCCGTAATAAAAATGAATATCATCCACGGAACAAAAGCATAGGCAAATTCGGGATATGTATCCTTTAAGTCAAGCCCTACAACAGGAACAATCACCCCGAAAAGTGCAATTCCGAAAAGACCGAATATAAAAAGAATTAATTTCATCCATTTTGATAATGATTTCTGTGACATATGATTACCTCCAAAGGTTTTGAGATGATTTATTACTGCTTTAACCATATTTTAGCAAAGTTAAATTGAAATGTCAATAAATATTTATCGTGTTTCAATAAATATTTATCATACTTCGAGGAGTTTAATAACGATAGCTCTTTATATTTATGGCTTTTCAGGTAAACAAAAAACTGCATTGAAAAAATCAACGCAGTTTTTTATAACGCTCTAAAAGTTTGTTTTTATATGATGATGTCTGCTCGGATAGGTGCAACCAACATGCTGTTTTGTTATACTCGCAATTTAATATTGTTATCTTTATAATTGTAATACACATAAAACCCAATGCAAATAAGTGCCGAAAGCACAGAGCCAAGCGGTGCTGCCCATCCCATTGGATAAAGCGTATCAGGGAACCAAAGACTTGCAAGATATGCTCCGGGTACTCGTATAACTATTATAGAAATTATGTTGTGCAAAAATGAAATTCCCGACCTTTGACTTCCGCAAAAATATCCGCTGAAGCAAAAGTGAATTGCCGCAAACAGACAGTCAAACGCATACGCACGCAAGTAGTCACAGCCTGCCGCAACAACGGTATTGTCTTTTGTGAATAGTCCAACAAGCGTCTGCGGAAGAAATTGGTTATAAACAACGCAAATAATTCCCCATGCAACCGTAATGCAAAGTCCATAACGCAAAGCTTGCTTTGCACGGATTTTTTTGCCTGCACCGAGGTTTTGAGCAGTAATTGCTGAAATTGCCGACAAAAACGCAGACGGTACCAAAAACATAAATCCAATCAGTTTTTCTACAATACCAACGCTTGTTGCCATAATCAAACCTCGGCTGTTTGCGATGACTGTAATCACTATGAACGCAACCTGAATAAGTCCGTCCTGCAAGGCAATGGGAACACCGACCTTGATAATATCGGCAAGAATGTTTTTATGTAGACTAAAATCGCTCCTTGTAATGTGCAGTCCAAAGCCTTTCTTTATCATTACAAAGAGTGCCGTAAACACGCTTACTGCCTGACCGCAAACCGTGCCGAGTGCCGCTCCTGCCGCACCCATTTTGAATATACCGATAAATAAAAAGTCAAGCACGATATTTGTTACACAGGCAACAGCCACAAAGTACATCGGTCTTTTTGAGTCGCCCATTCCTCTGAAAATACTGCTGATAACATTATAAGCAACAATAAACGGAATGCCCGCAAAGCAAATTAACAGATAAACGGCTGTTTCTTCAAAAGCCTCAGTTGGCGTCATCATAACGCTTGTAATTTGTCGTGTCAGTATGGTTAGGATTACAGTAATTGCTATTGCAAAAAATATAAAGAAAATAACCGTTGTGCCAATCGTCTTTTTTGCCGTGCGTTCATCCTTGGCACCCACCGACTGACCTATTCGCACGGTTGCTCCCATTGCAAGTCCAACAATGATTACAGTCAGCATATGAGTTACCTGACTGCCGATTGACACTGCCGTTGTGGTTTCAGGGCCGTTGTAAAGTCCAACAACAAACAAATCAACCATTCCGTAAAATGTCTGCATAAAGCACGACAGCAAATAGGGCAGGGCAAACAAAGTGACTGTTTTGCCTATGCTCCCTGTCGTAAGGTCATTTTTATTATTCATCATAAAGCATCCTATCGTTTTTAATAACGATAATTATATCATTATTTTGATAATAAGTAAATGATTTGAGATTATAAGCATTCAAGCAAAAAATCGTCCGACATAAATTTGTCGGACGATTTTGTTTTTATGTTTAAGTTTTAATATGTGCTTACAGCTTTTCGCCTCGGGAGTCAAACTCGTGATACATATTTTCAAGGGTAGACAGTTTGTCAATATACGGCGTGTCAACGGCTTCATCAAACTTAGTTTCTTTTTTGCTCTTAAGAACTTCCATTGCTGACTTTTGCGGTAGATTAATTGTTCCTGCACCTGCAACACAGCCACCTGGGCATGCCATGCCCTCAAGTAGATATCCGTTATATTTTCCTGCCTTTGCAAGTCTTAAAAGTTTTGCACATTCGTCAAGTCCCTGTGCGCTTGCAACTTTAACCTCTCGTTCGGGGTCAAGCCTTGAAATTGCGTTGACAACCGCCTTTGCAACGCCACCACTCACGGCAAAACCTCTGCCGTCGGCACTTGAATTTGCAAGCGGTCGCTCGTCAACCTCAAGTGCGTCAAAGTCAACTCCCTTTGCCTCAAACATACCTGCAACCTCTTCAAAGGTCAGCACAAAGTCAATATCACTTCTTATACTTTTACGGCTTGCTTCAAGTTTTTTAGCAGCGCAAGGTCCGATGAAAGCTACCTTGCAGTTTGGAAAAGTCTGCTTTGTCAGTCTACCTGTAAGAACCATTGGTGTGAGTGCCATTGATATGTTATTTGCAATTTCAGGGAACTGCTTCTTAGCCATAACGCTCCATGCGGGACAGCACGAAGTGGCCATAAACGGCTGATGTTCGGGAACTTCTTCCATAAAGTCCTTTGCTTCTTCAATTGTGCAAAGGTCAGCACCAACTGCAACTTCAACAACATTTTCAAAGCCCAGAGCTTTGAATGCATTCCTGATTTTATTTGAAGGCAATTTTGCAAACTGACCTGCGGCAGCAGGAGCAAGAGCGGCATAAACAGGAGTATCGCTGTTGATTGCCTTTATTGTCTGGAAAATCTGACTCTTGTCAACAATCGCACCAAACGGACAGCTTACAAGGCACATACCGCAGGAAACGCATTTGTCATAATCAATATCTGCTCTTCCGTGCTCGTCACTGTGAATAGCATTTGTTCCGCAGGCGACAGCACAAGGACGCTCCTGTTTGATGATAGCGTTGTACGGACACGCATTCTGACACATTCCGCATTTGATACACTTGTCATGGTCAATTTGTGACTTACCGTTGGTAATTGAGATTGCGTCCTTCGGGCAAACCTCAGTGCAGGGATGTTCCAGACAGCCCTGACAGCCGTCGCTTACAAAAATACGCTTTTCGGGACATTTGTGACAGGCAAATTTGATGATATTTACAAGCGGTGGGTCATACACTTTTTCATCAATCATACTTTCCTCAACACCTGTTGAGATTGGAGCTTGCTTGTCAACAGGCAACAACGGAAGTCCCATTGCAACTCTCAGTCTTTCGCCGACAATGGCACGCTCAAGAAATATGCTTTCACGATAGGTTGAAATTTCGCCGGGAATAATCTTATATGGCAGATTCTCAAAATTAGAGTAGTCGCCACCCTCATAGGCAAGCCTTGCAACCTCGGTGAAAATCTGATGACGAATTTTAGTTTTTGATGTATATATACCTCTCAAAAGAGTCACCTTCTTTAACAATATTTTGTTAAGATAATTATACTACATACTATATATAAATTCAATCGCTAATATGTGTGAACTTAATAGCAGTTTTATTGACAATTTACTAAATTTAGTTTATGATGTTGTTAAAATTGGTCGGAGGTGATACGATGAAATGTCAGAACTGCGGATTTGAAAGTGCAGATAAAATTTGCAGTGTTTGCGGTGCAGAAATTGATGAAAAACAAGCCCAAGCTTTGCAGAATTCGGAAAATACGGATATTTCAATTTCTGATGAGCAGACGCATGAAACATCAAAACAAAAGCCTAAAAAGAGAATCAGGAAAATTTTACTTACTGTTTTGATTATAATTCTGTCGGTTGCCATTGTATCAGCATCGTCTATTACAATTTTTTATTTCATCACAAATGACAGCAGGACATCTTTTTCAAAGGTTAATAAAACGGTAAACTGCGGAGATTTCAGCATTACACTCAAAGAGGTAAAAACTCCTGAGTTTTTGATTGAAAATTATTATCCACAGATAGTATATTATATGGTATTTGAATTTCATAATAATACAAGCCAGACACTAAATCTTAACAGACCCGAAATAACCGGGATGATTACCTGTAAGGGTATTGACAGCGGGTATATGTATTATAATAACGATTATTATAATCTAAACGGAAAAAAGAATTACAAAATAAGCTTTGAAATTCCTGCGTGGTCAAGCGTTGAATTTATTGAGCGGGTTTATTATGAAGATTATACGGATGAAGTTTTATCATTTGTATCAAGCCCAAGTTCCATTTTTGATGTTGTTGGTACTGATGAATCGAGTACCGGCAATAGTTCTTCGGAAAGCAACGCAGATGACGAAGATGAATATGAAATTGAAGATGACATAATAATTGATAGAAGTGAAATCAAGTATAAAAAAGAAGGTTTGCAAAAATATAAAGAAAATTCACCCGAAAGCTTTTATATGATTTTGTCTGAGAAAAAATTTGGTTCAGATGAAGAAGCTCAGTATGCACGCTTTTTGGTTGAACCTGACAAAGAGGCAATAGTCATTCCCGAAGGTGACAATATCGAATAATAACAAAAACAGCTGTCTGTATTTAAACAGACAGCTGTTTTCTGTATCTAAAGAATAGAGGGTGGATTAAATTATTTTGCTAAATTTTTTAATCAAACGACACATCAGACAACAAATTGTCAATGCTGATATCAAAGATTTCGGATAACATTTTTAGCTTTTGAATGTCGGGAAGACTTTTGCCTGTTTCCCATTTTGTAACGGTTTGTCTTGAAACATACAGATTACATGCCAAATCTTGTTGTGATAAACCGTTATTAAGTCGCAATACTTTAATTTTTTCACCAAATTTCATATCAGTACCTGATTAGTCTTTTGCTTCTTTGCCGTCAGGTGCAGTCGTTGCGGTTGGGGAGGTTGTAGAAGTTGGAGCAGTTGTTTCTTTGTCATCATTCTGCTTTTTGTTTGACTTTGCCTGTTCGGTTTGGTTGCTTTTATTTGGTTGGATACTTATTGAACCGCTGACTGAGTTTAATTCGATTGCAGTGTTACCGTCACCGTAAATATAGTGTTCACCAACAGTTTTACCACTGAATCCGCTTTGCAGTTCACCCGAAATGCTTGAATTAATCACTGTAAAGCCACTGTTTTGTGGAAGAGTGATGTTTGCATTGCCGCTCACTGTATTTACTGAAATTGAGTTGGTGTTAAGTGAATCGGTTGTATAATTCAAATCACCTGAAACACTTTCAAAATCTATAAGTTGAATGTCTCCCTCAGCACTAACATCGCCCGACACCTTATTAATTGTAAGCTCATCTGCGGTAATTCTGCTGAAATTAATATTTCCACTGACATTTTGTATGGATAAATATGCTGAATTAACTGAGTTTGCATTTATGTAGCCGGAGACTGAATTTATTGATGTATAATTTGATTCTATATTATTAACATCAATGTCAGCACTTGCTGTATAAATGTTAATATCGTGCATATATGTGTTTTTGGGTATTTTAACTACAATAGTTTTATCGGGAGTATCAGTAAAAAGATTTTCAAAAGCAAGTGTTAAATTTGATGCTGAAAAATCCTGACCGTCAAGATTGTAGTCAGCCTCACTTCCATAGATGTTCAGAGTTGCATAGTCATATTGATAATAAAATGTATTTAAATGGTCAGCTTCATCACTTGAAGAACTCTCAAGTTGCGTTACTTCAATATTATCAGAGTTACTTTCCTTAAAAATTACTTTGCCGTTGCTTAAATATATGTTTATATCAAAAACATCATCTGTGCTATATTCAAGTCTGCTTGCTGTTTCATTTATTATTTCGTATG
This sequence comes from Ruminococcus sp., assembly GCA_022510955.1. GTDB lineage: Bacteria > Bacillota > Clostridia > Oscillospirales > Acutalibacteraceae > Ruminococcoides. The sequence continues at coordinate 15,765 of JAFLSM010000006.1, forward strand.
TTATGTCATAGTCTGTACCGTAGTTATTTCTGTATAGTCTGTCATTAAGACTTGGTACAAATCGCCCGTATGCATAGAAAACAAAACCTGCAACAAGTATAAAAATAAGTGCTGCACTGACGATTGACCAAATGATTATTCTGTTTTGTGCTGATTTTTTCATTTGCTCGCCTCCATATAATCAAAAATTGCCTTTATAAGCTGTTGAAGAGCAATGCCCACAATAAAGATTATCCAGCTTATGCCTCCGATAGCAATGCTGATGGTTTGTATTCCCACGATTGTGATTATTATGTATATGATTGAAATTGTTCCCCAAAGGATTGCCACAAGCATTTTGTAGATAGCCGAAGTCTGCTTTTTATGGCCGTTGAATTCTTTGAAGTTTTCAACCATAGTATCATCTGTTTTGGTATAGGTATTGTAGTTTTTGCTTAATATTAGAATTGATGTTGCAGCGGCAAGGAATATAATCAAGCCTAAAGCACCTATTCCGCCGTTAAGATACAGTAAGCTTGCCAAAAATGCCGGAGTAGGGCAGGAGATGTAAAGTCCGATTGCCACAGCCCTCATAATTGCTTTTGTTTTTGTGCGTTTTATGTTATTCGGGTCATTTTCAAGCAGTAAATATTTTGTGCAGTGGTCGTAAATAAGCAGGCCTGTTGCCGTACTTATCATAAAAAACATCAGCATTGCACCTAAGTCTCCGCACCCTAATATACTAAAGAATATACATGGTGTAACACAGAGAATGTAAAGTGCAACTGCAATGGTTTTAAAGAGTGTGCTGCGACTTTTGATTTTTGCAAGTTGTTCATCGGTGCAGGTGCCGTCTTCAATAGGATTTGCCCCGAGTTCTTGGAGCAGCTCGTTGATGTCGCCGATGCCTGCTATTGCAAGATTATAAGCCTCTCCCTCAGCTTTACCGTCGGCAATAAGGTCGTGATAACGCTCAATAGTGTTGCGGATAATTTCCTCTTTAAGCTCATATGCCTGCTTTGTGCGTGGGGCAGAGACAAAGAGGTTTTCTATGTAATCTCGAAGTTTTGGTTCCATATTATTCCTCCGTTCCAAGTAAAGTGTCAATCAGCTTTTTTGCTTCAAGCCATTCGCTGATTTTTTGTTCATAAACCTGTTTTCCGTAATTTGTAATTGTGTAGTATTTGCGTCGTGCGCCGGTGTTTTGGTCACCCCAATATGATGAGATACAGCCCGAGTCCTCAAGCCTTTTGAAAGCAGTGTAGAGGGTAGCTTCTTTCAATTCATACTTTTGGTTTGATGCCTTGTACACGGCTTTGTTAATTTCGTAGCCGTAGCTGTCTTTTTCAGTCAGCTTTGCAAGAATTAGTGTGTCTGTGTGACCTCTTATAAGGTCGGATGTAATTGACATTGTATCACCCCGTTATTAGACTGATTATTGATTTTATAAATGTAATTATAATTTCATACAGATTGATATCAAAAAGTGAAAGCACTGTGATGATCAAGTTTAATAAGTCCATTTTAATTCACCTTCTTGTTCAATACTAATCTTCTATGGATTAGTATTAAGGTAAGCAACGGTAGAGAGCAAACAGCAAAGTGCAAATAATAATAGAAACTATGCCTGTAGCTGTCATAAACTCACTTCCCGCCTTATACTAAACACTAATTAAAAATGGATATCTTTCAATTAGTGTTTAGTATTTAAATTGTTTGCAAACTGATTTTGTAAGTATATAATATCATGCGGTACCTCATCTGTCAAGGTATATTTTAAAATAAAGTAACTTATTTTCCGAGAGTGGTGGAAAAAGCAGTTAGTTTATGTTATTATAATGTTGGAGAATTTTAAGAAGAAAATTAATTTGAAGTCGAAATGACAATAATAAATTCGGATTATACGGAATTAAAAATTTATATTAAAGCTGAACACCATTTAAAAATCAGATATCTTTTCATATGGTATTAAGCATAAATCATAGGAGGCGAAAGAATGAAAATTGCATTAACTACAATAAGGAGTATTTTTGCAATCATTGCGATTGTATTTATAATTTATTTTATAGTGTCACTGATATCAGGACTTGACAAATTAGCGTGCGTTGCAGGACTTTTGCTGTCGGCATGGATTATGTGTGTAAGTATTAAGCCGATTTATGCTAATATTAAAGATTTGTGTTTTAAAACGGGATTTACACATGTGCTTTTTGTAGCTGTGAATGTGTGTTTTATAATTTTTGCCGTTTACGGTGTAATTGTAACGGGTGCAATTGTAATAAGCGCCAGTCAGGCACCTGCAGAAAACTCAACTGCAGTTGTGCTCGGCGCACAGGTTAAACCGTGGGGTCCTTCAACTATTTTGAGAGGAAGAATTAATGCGGCTGAAAAATATCTTAATGAAAATCCCGATTCTTATGCAGTGCTTACGGGAGGTCAGGGTGATGACGAGCCGATAAGCGAAGCACAGTCTATGTATGAGACCCTTGAGGAGAAGGGGATAGATTCAAAACGCCTTTATCAGGAGGATAAGGCGGTAAACACAACCGAAAATTTTGAGTATTCCTTACAGATTATCAAGGAAAACGAACTTAATGAAGACTTGGCGATTGTGACGGACGGCTTTCATCAGCTAAGAGCAAGAATAATATGTATGCAGCTTGGCATAAAACAAAATGTCGGCGCAGTAAACGCCGACACTTCATTTAGATATCTACCTGTTTTTACTGTCCGTGAATGGTTTGCTCTGCCTTACCAGGTGCTATTTCGGTAGTAACAACTTCTGTTATGTTGTCAATGGTATCAAATGCACCGCTTTTGTGGTTTGCATTGTGATAGGGAGAACTTACATTCATTGGAAAAATCTCATTTTCTGTCACATCAACAATCGGCGAATGGTTTGCCTTATTGCCTCGTGACGGAAATTCAACGGGATACTGCTCTTTGTCAGATTTTTTACTCATAAAAATAACCACCTTTTGCTTAATGTAGAGGTGGTTATATTTTTTGCTGTTTTTTTAATTTTATTCAAATTTATACTAATCGCCAATAGAAGAGTAGAATAGATTTTCGAGCAAATTTTGTGCTGTACAAGGACGACGACGCTGACAGACTGACGTCTGTCAAGGAGAAGGACGCAGTACAGTGCAAAATCTGCCGGAAAGATATCTATTATTTTATTGAAGATTAGTATTAGATAAATGGTATTGAAAAGGGTAACAGTACAATAAAATATGAAATGAAAATTCCCGCAATAACCGAAATTATTGTTTGTTTTGGCTTTTTATATAAAACAGCAATGCTTGCTATTAAAAGTATAATTTCCAATCCCTGATATCTAATGCGGAAATAGCTGAAATCGCCTGCAAAACTAAAAGCTTGCAAAATGAAGTAGGCAATTATGAGAGCTGAAATAATAGTGGAAACATTTCCGTACCCCTTTGCATACCAGCTCAGAACAGCGAGAATAGGGGATATGATTGTTAAAGTTACCCAAATCATAAGATATGAGCTGTCAGGCATAAAGCCTGCAACAAAATATGAGTAAAGGCAATATCCCAAAAGCATTCCTGCAAAAAAGCAAGGTGCATTAATTGCCGCACGAAACGGTGTTCTACTGAAAACAGATATAACCAGTGCAATGAATGCCCACACTGCAATTCGTCCGAAAAAGTTCCTTATGTCAAAGTCATTAACTATTTTCGGCATATCGTTTGAGGCAGTGCAGTTAAGAAATTTTGAAAACACTCCCAAAGCAAAGCCCAAAAGTGCAGACAGCAGTGAAAATATGATTTTTTTACTCAGTGAAAAACCTTTATGAGGATTGCGTATTCTATTTAAAGTTTTCATATATATTACATACTCTCCGGACAGGAAATATTGAACATAGTCAATACATTCTTTATTACCGCCTTAACAGAACAGCAGAGAGCAAGTCTTGCCTGTGTAAGTCCTTCATCTTCACCCTTAACACGGCAGGCGTTGTAGAATTTGTGGAATAGTGTTGCAAGCTGTGTTACATAGCGTGTGATTTTTGTTGGGTCATAATCCTTTGCGGCACTGATGATTTCGCTTGAATATGATGCAAGGTGGTTGATAAGCTCACGCTCCTCTGCAGCTGTCAGCATAGCAAGCTCTGCATCGGTACATTCATGTGGAGTTATGCCGTCGTTTGCAAGTGATTTTAAAATACTGCAAATTCTTGCGTGAGCATATTGAACATAATAGACAGGGTTCTGGTTATCCTGACTTACTGCAAGGTCAAGGTCAAAGTCCATCTGAGTGTTAGCCTCACGAGTGTTGAACAAAAATCTTGCACTGTCAACAGGAACTTCATCAAGTAAATCTGCAAGCTGAATTGCCTTGCCTGTACGCTTGCTCATTTTTACAAGTTCTCCGCCCTTTACGAGTTTTACAAGCTGCATAAGCACAACATCAAGCTTGTCTCCGTCATAGCCGATTGCGTCCATTGCGCCTTTCATACGCATTACATGTCCGTGGTGGTCAGCACCCCAAACATCAATAAGAGTATTATAGCCACGGTCAAATTTATTTTTGTGATAGGCAATATCAGCTGTAAAGTAGGTTGGGTTGCCGTTTTTGCGGATGAGTACATCATCTTTGAGTTCAAGGTTATCAATGTATTTTTGTGTCTTGCCTTCTGCAAGCAGTTTGTTTGTAAGAATTTCCTTGTTTTTGTACCAAACAGCACCGTCTTCTTCATATGTAAGACCTTTTTCTGTCAGTATGTCAACAACCTCTTTGACAGCACCGCTGTTGTGAAGCTCGCTTTCAAAGAACCATTTGTCGTATGTAATTTTGTATTTTGCCATATCGGCCTGCATTTTTTTGATGTTTTTAGGAAGTGCATAGCCGACAAGAGCTGCCTTGCGTTCTTCGCTTGAAACATCAATAAGGCTGTCACCGTTTGCATCAGCGTACTCCTGTGCAAGCTCTGTAATATCACCGCCCTGATAACCGTCCTCAGGGAATACAATCTCGTCACCCTTGAAAATTTGAAGATAACGAGCCTCAAGTGAAGAGCCGAATTTTTCAATCTGGTTGCCTGCGTCATTTACATAAAATTCACGCCAAACATCAAAACCAGCTTTATCAAGAACTGCGGCAAGACAGTCGCCCAAAGCACCGCCACGGGCGTTGCCCATGTGCATTGGTCCTGTCGGATTGGCTGAAACAAATTCAACCATTACCTTTTCGCCTTTTCCGAAGTCAGATGAACCGTAAGTTTCGGGATTTGCAAGAACATCACGGATAACGGCAGAATAGTAGTCGTTGCCGAGGAAAAAATTAATAAAGCCCGGACCTGCTGTTTCAAAGCGTTCGCACATTGTATTTTCAAGATTAAGATTTGATGTAATTGCCTGTGCTATCTTAAAAGGAGGCATTCTGAATGCCTTTGCGCCCGCCATTGCTACGTTGGTTGCAAAGTCGCCGTGAGTTCTGTCGGCAGGAGTTTCAATTATAAACTGTGGGAGTTCTGCCTGTGGAAGCTCACCGTTTTTGATTGCTTTGTTTATTGCCTCTGTAATTGCTTCTTTGAGCATTTTGACTGCTTTTGAATATGTATCCATTATATTACCTCTTTATGAATTTTGTTTTGGTTCAACTTTTATTTTAAAACTGTTTTCGCTTACAAGGTCGGTGTTGAAATCAAGTGTGTAGCTGACTTCAAGTGTTCCGCCGTTTTTGTCAAGCGTGCTTTCCATTGTTTTTGTATAAACGCCGATTGTAAGATCGCCGGCAACCGTTTGATAAATACATTGGTGACGCCGTCCCTTTTCAAGCATAAGCTGGGAACGCATTGCACCTTTGCGGGTTATGGTGACCATATTGTCCTCAACCTTTATGAGATTATCGTAATAGTCGCTTGGACTGTTCTCGTCGTACTCTTTGTATCCTATATATGAATGACCGTTCTTACGGATGTAATTACCGCCTGTGATTACCTCAATTTTGTCGCTTTCGCCGTCGAGTATTTGCTCTCCGATAATTGAGATAAGATATTTTTCGGTTTTGTTTTTACTGTCCATTTTGTATCCTTAATTAATAGCTTTCAATATCAATCTGTGTTACTGTGTGCTCCATATTTCTGCCAAGGAAAAGCTCTGCGATTTTTTTGAAATCATCGGGTGTGTCGCTTACAAAAAATTCAGGATTTTTTGTGTCTGAGCTGTCATTAAGCAAATTGTTTTCTTTAAGAATCTTTGCAGAATATAGTGCGGTTTCGTATCCCGAATCAACAAGCGTGACATCACTGCCCATAAAATCCTGAATCGCACCGCTCAAAAGCGGATAGTGTGTGCAGCCCAGAATCAGTGTGTCTATGTCTTGCTCCTTGAGTTCTGAAAGATAACGCTTTACAACCAGCTGAGCAATCTGGTCATCACGGCTTATAAAGCCGTTTTCAACAAGGGGTACAAACAGCGGACAGGCAAGCTCAAATACCTCGAAGTTCGGATTAAGCTTTTGAAGGCGATTTTTATAGCTGTGACTGCCTATTGTTGCAGCTGTGCCGATTACTCCTATTCTGTTGTTTTTTGTCTTTTCAGCGGCAGCAAATGCAGTTGGATTTACAACGCCTGTGTATGGCACGCTGAGACTTGAACGGAGTGCATCCCCTGCTACCGAGCTTACAGTACCGCACGCTGCAACAACCAGCTTTACATTGTGCTCAAGCAAAAATCTTGTATCCTGAAAGGCATATTTGCTGATGGTGTTGTTGCTGCGATTGCCGTACGGCACTCTGCCTGTATCACCAAAATATATGATTTTTTCATTCGGAAGAACATGCAGAAATTCCTTAACTGCACTCAGTCCGCCAAGGCCGGAGTCAAAAACTCCGATGGCTTCCTTTGATGACATAGTAATCCCTCTTTTGATATAATACTAAATATCCAATAAAACATCAGTAAATCTTTTTGTCATTTTATTGGCTATCAGCAAAAATACAGTATTCATTAAAAATAATAACATAATAATTGTGATGTTGCAAGTCAAAACCTTTGACAAATTATATATTTAAATGTATAATGACAAGTGATATTTCTTTTGAGGATTAGTATGATAGGCTGTTATACTGATTTATAATAATTATTATTAAGACTGAAACCGAGAGGAAGATTAGGTTGGAGTTTAGTTTTAAAAAAGCATTTGATTTAATTGTAAGCAGGGTTGAAGATGAGCTTGCAAAATCAAATTATCAGAAGCAAAAGGTTGCTGCAGAGAACGAAAACGAACTTGTTGCATTGTTTACAAGCGAAAATCTTGCATATTCAGTGGTATATTATAAGGAAAAAATGCAGATGGTGCTTCGTTCCTGCACAATGACAGAGGACGGTCCCGATAACGACTGGAAAACACTTGCAACCTGGCTTTATGACGAAGAAGTTGCAACTCAAAAGGATGCAGAAAGCATTGCAAACGACTTTGTCGAAGGAGTTTCAGGTGCAGTTGCAATAAAGCGTGCAAAGCAAGTTAAGCAGAAAAAGAAAAAGGACGACGACGGAACAGCAACACCAAAGTTTTTGGCAAAGCGTTTTGTTACCTTCTTCCCAGGGCTTAAGGATGAAATCAAGGATGAAGAGGACTGCTATTTTCCGTTCAGAGGTGCAACCTTCGCAAAGGAACATATTGGCGACAGAGTTAAGAAGTACATCAGACAGGCTTCAAAGCCGGAACTTGAGAAGCTTGCAGGTGTGTTTAATTTGCAGTACAACAATGGTGATGCAGATACTAGGTCAATTATCACCATCGTGCTTTTAAACGCTCTTGATGATGAGGAATATAAGGCTGTTTCCGAGTTCTTTGACAACGATTTGACTGTTGCTGCAAAGGCAGCAAGAAAGTACAAAGGCAAGACAGTTAAGCCTGAAAAACCAAAGAAAAGAAATACAAGTAAGGCAAGCACACTTTCAAATGGCAGATAAATTAAGACAGCACCGCACGATATGATTCTGCGGTACTACTTAGAATCAGGGCGGTATATTTTATGTAGAGCCCTGATTACTCATAATTTACTGCAAATAAAAATTTTGGAAAAAGTATTGACTTATTTACACGAATATGATAGAATATTTGTACCTCTGAAAGGGGCTTATTTTTTGTGCCCTATTGAGGGAGGCTAAAATATTCCGAAATAACCGGGAGGTGCCGTTATGAGAGTTAAAATCACATTGGCCTGCACAGAGTGCAAACAGCGTAATTACAACACAATGAAGAACAAGAAAAACAGTCCTGACAGACTTGAAATGAACAAGTACTGCCGTTTCTGTAAGAAACACACTCTTCACAAAGAAACAAAATAATGGAGGTACATCATGGCTGACAAAAAGCTTGATACAAAAAAGGCTGACTCAAAAAAGTCTGCCAAGAAAAGCAAAAAGCCAAATGCTTTTAAAAGGCTTTTAAAGTACCTATCCGCATGTAAGGGTGAGTTAAAGAAAATAACTTGGCCGACAGTAAGACAAACAACAAAGAATTTCGGTATTGTAATTGCCGTTATCATTGTTATGGGTATCTTCCTGTTTGCTCTTGACCAGGGCTTATATGCTCTGCTTGGCTTGGTTATGGATACTTCTGCATAATTCTGTGTTATTACTTTTATACTTGCGAAAGGAGAAGTTATAATGGCAGAATCAGAAGCAAAATGGTATGTCGTTCATACCTATTCAGGCTATGAAAACAAGGTAGCTGCTGACCTTATGTCAACTGCTGAAAACAGAAATCTCAAGGATATGATTGTTGATGTCAAGATTCCTACCGAGATTGTTACTGAAACAGACGGTGAGAAAACCAAAGAGGTTGAGGTTAAGCTTTATCCTGCATATGTTTTCGTTAAGATGATTTACACTGATGAAACTTGGTATGTAGTCCGCAACATAAGAGGTTGCACGGGTTTTGTTGGTCCGGGATCAAAGCCTGTTCCGCTTACCGAAGCAGAAGTTTACAGAATGGGTGTTGAAGTTCGTTCAGTTAAAATCCCATATTCTGTTGGAGATTCGGTACGAATTATTGACGGTCCTTTTGAGGACTATGTTGGTGTGGTTGATGAAATTAACACCGAAAAAGAATATGTCCGAGTTATTGTGTCTGGCTTTGGACGAGAAACACCTGTTGAGCTTGAGCTTAATCAGGTTGAAGTAATTGAAGACATAGATTAATTTAAAAATAATCAGCCAATCGGCTTTTTATTGGGAGCATAGCTCCCTGTGGGAGGAACCCTACACAGTGGCGTTCCGCAATTTACCACGAATTTTGGAGGTGCAAAAACAATGGCTCAGAAGGTTGTAGGTTTAATCAAACTTCAGATCCCTGCCGGAAAAGCTACTCCGGCTCCACCAGTTGGTCCAGCTCTTGGTCAGCACGGTGTAAACATTGTTGCGTTCACAAAGGATTTTAATGAGCGTACAAAGAATGATATTGGTCTTATTATCCCTGTTGTAATCACAGTATATGCTGACCGTTCATTCACATTTATTACAAAGACTCCACCTGCAGCAGTTCTTCTTAAGAAGGCTTGCGGTATTGAAAGTGGTTCTGGTGTACCAAACAAGACTAAGGTTGCTCAGATTACTCGTGAGCAGATTAACAAGATTGCAGAGCAGAAGATGCCTGACCTTAATGCAGGTTCTATCGAGGCTGCTGCAAGTATGATTGCCGGTACAGCAAGAAGCATGGGTATTACAGTAGTTGACTAATTAATCCGGGTGGGAGGATTTTTCCGATTGACCACCTAACAATGGAGGAAAACTGATGAAACACGGTAAGAAATATGTTGACGCTGCTAAGCTCGTTGACAGAACTAAATTATATGATACAGCTGAGGCTCTTGAAACTGTAATCAAAACAGCTCCTGCTAAGTTTGATGAAACAGTTGAGCTTCACATTAAGCTTGGTGTTGACAGCCGTCATGCTGATCAGCAGGTAAGAGGTGCTGTTGTTCTTCCTAACGGCACAGGTAAAAATGTTAGAGTTCTTGCTATTTGTAAGGGCGCTAACGAAGATTTGGCTAAGGAAGCAGGCGCTGACTATGTTGGTGCAGAGGATATGACACAGAAGATTCAGCAGGAAAACTGGATGGACTTTGATGTTCTTATCACAACTCCTGACTGCATGGGTCTTGTAGGTCGTCTTGGTAGAATCCTTGGTCCTCGTGGTCTTATGCCAAACCCAAAGGCTGGTACTGTTACTCCTGACATTGCTAAAGCTGTTAGAGAAGCAAAGGCTGGTAAAATCGAGTATCGTCTTGACAAAACAAACATCATTCACTGCCCAATCGGTAAGGTTAGCTTTGGTGCTGACAAGCTTGGTGAAAACCTTGACACTCTTATGGATGCAGTTGTTAAGGCTAAGCCTGCTGCTGCAAAGGGTCAGTACATTCGCTCAGTTGCTGTTACATCAACAATGGGCCCAAGTGTAAGAATCAACCCAACAAAGTTTGGTATTTGATTTAATACTTTTTAATATTTAAGTTATTTACACTTTCGTGTGAATATAAATTCGCTGTTCTAAAGACAGCAGGTGCAATAGCATAAAGGGATTTCCCACCTGCCGAGGAAGATGCAAATTATACTATTGTTTTGTATTTTTGCAGCCGTCCGAGGTTCGGGCGGCTGTTTTTTGAACTGCGTATAAAAATTTTTGGAGGTGAATTTAGTCTTGCCAAGTCAAAATGTTTTAGAGCAGAAAAAAGCTATTGTTGCTGAGCTTTCTGAGAGACTTAAAAACTCAATCACTGGTTTGGTTGTTTGCTATGAGGGTATCAACACTGAGGATGATACAAAGCTCAGAAAGGAACTTAGAGAGAATAATGTTCAGTACACTGTTGTAAAGAACACACTTCTTTCTCGTGCTTGTGATGAAGTTGGTCTTGAGGATATCAAGCCGGTTCTCGAGGGCACAACAGCTCTTGCAACAAGTGACAGCGAATACGCTGCCGCAGCAAGAATTCTTTGTGGTTATGCAAAGGATCATGAAAACTTTAAGGTAAAGTCAGGCTATCTTGACGGTGCAGTAATTGATATGGATACTATCACATCCCTTTCTAAGCTCCCATCAAGAGATGTTCTTCTTGCAAATGTTCTTGGTGCATTCCAGGCACCAATCGCTTCTTTCGCACGTGCCGTACAGGCTGTTGTTGATAAGGGCGGTGTTGAAGCTTGTTTAGCAGATGTAGCTGCTGAAGAGGCTCCTGCTGAGGAAGCTCCTGCAGCAGAATAATTTCTGCAAATAATTTTTAAAAATAACTATTTTCTATATTGGAGGTAAATTAAAATGGCATCAGAAAAGATTACTGCTATTATTGAAGAATTAAAGGGCCTCACAGTTCTTGAGCTTTCAGAGCTCGTTCACGCTGTTGAGGATGAGTTTGGTGTATCAGCTGCTGCTGCAGTTGCAGTTGCTGGTCCTGCTGCTGACGGTGGCGCTGCTGCTGCTGAGCAGACAGAGTTTGATGTAGTTCTTAAGTCAGCTGGTAGCAACAAGATTGCTGTTATTAAGGCTGTTCGTGAGGCTACAGGTCTTGGTCTTAAGGAAGCAAAGGCTCTCGTAGACGAGGCTCCTAAGACACTTAAGGAAGCTGCTTCTAAGGAAGAGGCTGAAGAGTTAAAGTCTAAGCTCGAGGCTGCAGGTGCAGAGATCGAGTTGAAGTAATTTAACTTCTAAACATATTAAACCCGACCTTTTGGTCGGGTTTTTGTTTTATAGGAAATTATCTGTACTTGTAGTCAGGCACAAAAGAGCATTTTATATGTTGCTATCTACTATGATAGGGCAGGTACCTACTGATTTATATTTTAATAAGGTTATCTTCTCAAGATTCAAAAGTAATTTAATATGATAGTCAAGCGGAATATAGATATTAAATGTAATAGCATAATAAAAAGCAGGGATGAACAAATTTGTTCATCCCTGAAAATTTAATGCGGATATTTAACAAGTAGATCATGCAAGTCGTACGGAGTTGCCTGATATACAAAGTAGTTAAGCCAATTTGTATAAAGCAAAGTTGCGTTGCTACGCCACTTCATAGGCGGTGTTTGATCTATATCATCATTTGGAAAATAATTATATGGAAGTTGTGGATTAATTCCCTTATTTCGGTCACGGAAATATTCATTTGCCAGAGTTTCTCGGTCATACTCAGCGTGACCGGTAACAAACACTTGTCTGCCCGACTTACTGCAAACAACGCTTACGCCTGCCTCTTTCGAAGTTGCAAGTATTTCAAGCTCATTGACCTTGCGGATATCATCCTCGTACACAGTTGTATACCGAGAATGAGGTATCACAAAGCAGTCGTCAAACCCTCGAACCAAGGGGTGGAGTGGGTCAAGAATTTTGTGATTGTACACTCCGCTTAATTTTTTGTTCAACATATGTTTCTTTATACCATAATGATAATAAAGTCCTGCTTGCGCACCCCAACAAATATGAAATGTGGAAAATACATTGTGCTTTGACCATTCCATGATGTCACACAATTCTTCCCAGTAATCAACTTCCTCAAAGTCCATCTGTTCTACAGGCGCACCTGTGATAATCATACCGTCAAAGGTTTCATTTTGTATTTGATTAAAGGTTTTGTAAAAAGTGGTAAGGTGATGAGGTGAAGTGTTCTTCGATTTGTGAGAAGCCATTTGCAGTAACTCAATATCAACCTGCAAAGGACTATTGCCCAAAAGTCTTAAAAGCTGTGTTTCAGTTTCAATTTTAGTAGGCATAAGGTTTAAAATTATAATTTTAAGAGGTCTTATGTCCTGTTTAAGTGCTACTTCGTTTGGCATAACAAAGATATTTTCAGATTCAAGCACCTTAAATGCAGGCAAATTGCTATTTACTTTAATTGGCATATTTCTCACCACCTTTTTTCTCGACGCTACATAAGTATTCCTTAATATGTAACCGTTCAAACACGAAGATTTACTTCGGTTGTATGATAATAATCCATATGTTACTATCAAAAGTTTATTTATGTTTTAATATAGATAAATTGTTTTTATGATATTTTCCTTCACAAATAATGCATAGGGACATGGTGTATCCCTACAATTTGATAAATATGAAAATATTAGATGTGGATTTATGATGTTTAATATACAATATAAGTCTGAATTTTAGGAAACTGCATTATAAATTTACATAAAGCATATGATGCGAAAGAAAAAGATTAATATTGCTTACCCCAGAATACCATATGCTTTGCAGGCTTGCCACAGCATACGCAGGTATCAGCAAGATGTTCTTCTTCAAATGGGATACATCTGCTCTTAACACCGCCTGTTTCTTCCTTTAACTTTTCCTCGCAAGCAGTTTCACCGCACCACATAGCCTTAATAAAGCCAGGATGATTTTTTGCGGTGTCAATAAATTCTTCATAGCTTGTTGCTGTGAATGTTTTTTCCTCTGTATTTTTGAGAGCACGGTTATACATATCGTTATGTATTGTTACTAAAAGCTCTGTGATGAATTCAGTGAGATTTTCAAGCGGAACAAATGCCTTTTCTCTTGTGTCACGGCGAACAACTACACACTGGTTTTTCTCGATATCCTTAGGACCGATTTCAACTCTTACAGGCACGCCCTTCATCTCATATTCTGCAAATTTCCAGCCCGGAGCGTGGTCTGAATCGTCAAGCTTAACTCTGAAGTTCTTTTGAAGTTCTTTTTTTAGTTCAAAAGCCTTATCCAGCACGCCTTCCTTGTGCTGAGCAACAGGAATGATTGCAACCTGAATCGGAGAAATCTTTGGAGGAAGAACAAGACCGTCATCATCACTGTGTACCATAATAAGAGCACCAATCATACGGGTTGAAACGCCCCAGGAAGTTTGGTGTGGATAATGTTGCTTGTTATCTCTGCCTGTGTAGGTAATGTCAAAGCTCTTTGCAAAGCCGTCACCGAAATAATGTGATGTTCCGCCCTGCAAAGCAACACCGTTGTGCATCATTGGCTCGATAGTATATGTTTCCTCTGCACCAGCGAACTTTTCCTTTTCAGTCTTTTTGCCGATAACAGCAGGAATTGCAAGGGTTTCCTTATAAAAATCATTGTAAACATGAAGCATTCTGAGTGTTTCTTCTTTTGCCTCTTCTGCGGTTTCGTGCATTGTATGGCCTTCCTGCCACAAAAACTCTGAGGTTCTGAGGAACGGACGGGTAGTTTTTTCCCATCTTACAACACTGCACCACTGGTTGTAAAGCTTTGGAAGATCACGGTATGTATTTATGATCTTTTTATAATGCTCACAGAAGAGTGTTTCTGATGTAGGACGAACGCAAAGGCGTTCAGCAAGCTTTTCCTGACCGCCGACAGTAACCCACGCACACTCAGGAGCAAAGCCCTCAACATGATCCTTTTCTTTTTGTAAAAGGCTTTCAGGAATAAACATAGGCATATAAACATTTTCGTGACCTGTTTCTTTGAAACGGCGGTCAAGGTCAGCCTGAATATTTTCCCAAATTGCGTAGCCGTATGGTCTGATAACCATACAACCCTTAACACCTGAATAATCTATAAGTTCAGCTTTTTTAACGATGTCTGTATACCATTTTGCAAAGTCTTCATCTCTGCTTGTAATGGCTTCTACCATTTTTTTATTGTTTGCCATAGCATAGCCCTCCACAATAACTTTATTCAATATGTAATTCTTTCTAATTATATAACATTTCTATTATACAATAAATTCAGATTTTTTCAAGGTATAATCAAAATTTAAAGGACATACTCGGGTAAAATTTAATAATATCAAAAAAGCAGTCGGTGGGCTGCACTTTTCCAAGCAGACAGCACAATATAAAAACACCATTTTGTGCCCGACTGTTTCCGAGCAGTTTACAATAAAGCAAAAAAGGGACGAGTGCAAAATCGTCCCTCAGATTAAAAATCTATCTTTTTCTGGTAAAGCTGATTTGCATAGGATTATTTTCATAGTTAAGCGAATAGGTAATTATTCCCGCTTCATAAATCAGCTTTTGTTCTTCGTTATTGATAATAATGTCAACCGAAGTACCGTTAAAAGAGTATGTGCAGTCGTGAGAAATACCGGTCAGAGTGACAGTACACTTACTGTTGGCTTCAAATGTAAGGTAAAATTGCTCTTCATCAAGCCCAAGTGTTGAATAGTGAACAGTTGTTCCGTTAATTGTAGCGGTTGAAGGTACCCAGTCGCCTATAATTTCGCTGTTTTTATCATCACCGCAACCGCTAATAATTAATGAAAGAGTAAAAGTGCAAATGCAAAACAAAATAATCGCAATTTTTCTTCTCATATGTACCAATCCCCATATTTTATGGGATAATTGTAGCATAATACTGTTTTTTAGTCAATGTTTTGCAACGCTTCATAAGTTTGTTTTAATACATAAACATTATTTTATATGATGAAGTTTGTTCATATGTTAAATATTATAAATATCTGTTAAATTTATTCATTGCAAGAAAAAAGTCGATATCAACACGATACCGACTTTTAATGTTTATTATTTGATAAAATTAAAATTTGATTTTGCTTGAAATATATTCCTCAAGCTTATCAATAGAAATTCTTTCCTGTTGCATTGTGTCACGGTCACGAACAGTAACACAACCGTCTTCGGCAGATTCAAAGTCATATGTAATGCAGAATGGTGTGCCGATTTCGTCCTGTCTTCTGTAACGCTTGCCTATTGAACCTGTTTCATCAAAGTCAGTCATAAATGATTTGCTTAACTTCTCACATACTTCCCAAGCTTGGTCAGAAAGCTTTTTAGAAAGAGGTAAAACAGCTGCTTTGTATGGTGCAACTATTGGGCTTAAATGAAGAACAACTCTTGTGTCGTTTTTCTCTGCATCAATAACCTCTTCATCGTAAGCCTCGCAAAGAAGTGCAAGCACAGTTCTGTCAAGACCGTAAGTAGATTCAATGATAAACGGAATGAACTTTTCGTTGGTTACAGGATCAAGATAATCCATTTTCTGACCGCTGTACTCCTGATGTCTTGTCAGGTCAAAGTTAGTTCTGTTGTGGGTTCCGTTAATTTCTCCCCAGCCAAATGGGAATAAAAATTCAATATCACAAGCGGCCTTTGCGTAGTGAGCCAGCTTTTCGTGATCGTGATAACGCAAATGCTCAGGTGCAATGCCAAGATCTTCAAAATACTTTTTGCCGTATTCCTTAAAATAATCATACAGATCAGTATCTGTACCTTCTTTGCAGAAAGTTTGGAATTCCATTTGTTCAAATTCAATCGTTCTGAAAGTGAAATTTCCCGGAGTGATTTCATTTCTGAAAGCCTTACCGATTTGTCCGATACTAAACGGCAGTTTAGCTCTCATTGTACGCTGAACATTGAGGAAGTTTACATATTCTCCCTGCGCATTTTCCGGACGAAGATAAATGATGCTCTTACTGTTATTAGTAACGCCTCTGTATGTTTGGAACATCAGATTAAATTCTCTTATATCGGTAAAATTATGTTTTCCGCAGTTTGGACATGGAATGCTGTTATCCTTAATATATTGAAACATTTCTTCCTTAGTCATACCGTCTGCGTGTGCGTCAGGATTGAAATCGTCAATAAGGTTATCAGCTCTGTGACGCATCTTACATTCCTTACAATCTAAAAGAGGATCTGAAAAAGATGCGACATGACCGCTTGCCTCCCAAACACGGGGATGCATAAGTATATCTGCATCAACCTCGTAGCTGTTCTTCCTTTCCTGAATAAACCTTTTTCTCCATGTATCCTTTACATTATTTTTTAGTCTTGATCCAAGTGGACCGTAGTCCCAAGTGTTTGCAAGACCACCGTAAATTTCCGAACCCGGGTAAATAAATCCTCTGTTTTTACAGAGTGCAACAATTTTTTCCATAGTTTTTTTAGAGTTATCCATATTTAATCCTCACTTTTAGAAAAGTATACAAGAAAATAATACTATTAAAAAACCTTTATGTCAAGAAAACAGATACTTTTTGCTTAATAAATAAATTACTATATATAATGAAAACGAAAAATGAAAAAATTTAAAGCAAAATTAACAAAAAGTACTTGTAAAATTGAAGTATTTGATATATAATAAGGTTGCTCAAATATACTCAATTTTGAGAAAAAATTTTTTAAGGAGGAAAAATGATGAAAAAATCATCAAAGGTTGTAAGCCTTTTGCTTGCAGTACTTATGACAGTTTCTTGTATTACAGGTTTGTCATTTGCTTCTGTATCAGCAGCAGAGGAACCTACAATCAACTTCAGGGTTCCTGCGGATTGGGCATCAGCCGGAACTATCCAAGCAGTTTACTGCAATATATTCCATGTTTATGGTAAGGGCGATAGCCTCACATATTCTGCATGGGGTACTAAAGGTCAGAAGTGTACATATGATGCAGCAGCAGGTATTGCAACATATGACATTCAGGCTAAGATGAAAGGCACACTTGCTGAAGATAATGACTATGCTTTGAACTTTATGGTTAAGTATACAAGCGGTTCAGAGAAGCAGACAGGTGACGTTACTCTTTCATCAGAGTGCTATGGCGGTACAATTTATGTAACAGGTAATCTTACAGAGAATACTCAGGATTCTGCCAAGTTAGATAATGAGGCAAAATGGGAAGAGGCTGAGCTTAATGCTAAATATGGTCCTAAGCTTGGCATTACTTCAAAAGGTAACATTATCAATGACTATGTTCCTGCTCATATGCCTAAGGCACAGCCAATTGCTACATTCATCGGTGACTATGCTAAGAATCCTATTAATGCTAAGTATGTAACTGCTGAAGCAGTTCAGGGCATGATGAAGGACAGCAGATTCCAGGTTACAGCTCAAGATGTTCTTGATGTATATGCTGAAATCTATGCAGAGGATCTTGAAGCAGGCACAGCAACTATTGCTACTCTTGAAGAAGTAGCTGAGCTTGTTGGCTATGTTGAGCCAACAACAACAGAGGAGCCTACAACAACTGAGGAACCAACAACTGAGGAACCAACAACTGAGGAACCAACAACTGAAGAGCCAACAACAACAGAGGAAGTTACAACAGCTCCTACAACAAAGTTTGGCACTCTCGTTTACGGTGACGCAAACATGGACGGCAACATCAACATTGATGATGCTACATTTGTTCAAAAGGCTGGTATTGGTCTTGTAACACTCAAAGAGCAGGAGTATGCTCTTGCTAATGTAAACCCTGCTGAAGATGACATTGTAAACATCCTTGATGTTACATACATTCAGAAGTATATTGCAGGCGGTTACACTAACACAGCTTATGTTGGCTTAGAGTATAAAGAGTCTGTAGATACATATGTAGTAGCAGGTTCAGAAGAAGTATTTGGTGCTAACTGGGATGGAACAGCAGAAGCAAATACTATGACAGAAGTAGATGGTATTTACACTCTTACAATTGCAAATGTTGCTCCAATTACAAACGCACAGTTTA
>JAFLSM010000006.1:34278-61567 GCA_022510955.1 Ruminococcus sp.
CAGGTTAAGTTTGCAGCTAACGGTGACTGGGGCGACAACTGGGGCGGCACATTTGCCGGCATGGATGTTGAGACAGATGCTGTTTACGATGGTGACAACATCACAGCTGTAATTGGTGAAGGTGACGATGACGAAAACCTTTATACAGTAACACTTACATTTGATCTCACAGGCTTTAACTTTAGCTCAAAAACAGGTGCTAAGTTTACAATTTCACAGCAGGTTCAGGATGATGAGCCAGCAACAACAGAGCCTGAGCCAACATCAGTTCCTGAACCAACATCAGATCCTGATGTTCCAACTCCTGCAGACACATACATTGTAGCAGGTTCAGAAGAAGTATTTGGCGCTAACTGGGATGGAAAAGCAGAAGCAAATACTATGACAGAAGTTGATGGCATTTACACTCTTACAATTGCAAATGTTGCTCCAATTACAAACGCACAGTTTAAGATTGTAAAGAATGGTAAAGAGTGGATCGGCGACGGTGAATTTAACTTTGCATTTAATGTTGTTTCTACTTGCGATGTAACAATCACATATAATCCTGCAACAGGTGAAGTAAAAGTAATCGGCGACGGTGTTACACCAGTAACATTTGAAGTAGAGTCAATCAGAGCCGTTGGTAACGGCGGTGCAGGCTGGCTTAATGATGTTAACTGGAATCCTGCAGCAGATGAAAACTTCATGGAAGAAATTTCAGACGGTGTTTATCAGCTCGTTATGGTTGATGTAGAGGGTAACGATAACGCACAGGTTAAGTTTGCAGCTAACGGTGACTGGGGCGACAACTGGGGCGGCACATTTGAAGGCATGGATGTTGAAACAGATGCTGTTTACAATGGTGATAACATCACAGCTGTAATTGGTGAAGGTGACGATGACTTAAATCTTTACACAGTAACACTTACACTTGATCTTACAGGATTCAACTATTCATCAAAGATAGGTGCTAAGTTTACAATTTCACAGCAGGTTCAGGACGAAGATGATCCTACACCTAATCCAGGCGAAGAAGATTATTTGTTCTATGTAAAGACAAGTCTTGCTTGGATAGGCGATTATGGTGCAAACCTTTATGTTTATGACACAGAATCAGGCGAGAGTCTTGAACTTGACCTCGATACAGATGCATACCCAATCGTATATGTAACAGAAGTTCCTGGTGATATGACATCTTGCATTATTTATCGTCATTCAAATGAACTCAGCGATCCAAGTTCTGCATGGAACAGCTGGGCAGTATCAGGTATCTCAAGCACAAATAACTGTGTGACAATTTTGGGTGATACTGAAATTACTGTTGGTCCATATGAAGAAGAAACTAAGCCAGCTTTTGAACTTTCAAGAGTATATTTTGACAACTCTAATTCAAAATGGTCTTCAGTTTATGTATATGGATGGACCGGAAGTGGTCTTAGCAATACTACTGCTGCAATGACTAATATTGCAGGTACTGATATTTGGTACTATGATTTTGCTACACCACTCTCACCGGGTGCAAAATGCTTCTTATTCAAAGATACTGAGGGCGGAAGCTCTTGGGTTAACCAGTCAAATGATATTACTGTTGTTGATGGTATGAATTGCTGGGTACAGACTCCAGGTAGCAAGAACGGTTCTTGGAAAACTTATTCTGAATAATTTTCAGATAACAAAAACTTTTTGCTATTTATTAGTCTAATAAAAGCATAAATAATCCCCTCGAGGTATATAGCCTCGAGGGGAATTTTTACTAATATAAAGCTATATTTTCAAATTGAATTACTATATTAGCAATTAGAGAATTTATCGCATTATTAATATATATTTAATTTTATTGAATAATAATTATATATGCAATGTTCTTAATAAAAAACAGTCCCTCGACTTTTAATTTGAAGTCAAGGGACTGTATAATATTAGTCAAATTACATTTACTTATTAAAAAAACTTATAAAGAAAACGTTTATGCCCAAGTAAGAGTATCGTTATACAGATTGATATAATCCTGTGCAGAACGATCCCAGCTGTTGTCGCTCATCATAGCACGCCACATAAGCTGATGCCAGCCTTCGTCATTCTGAATGCCCCAAAGAGCTCTTCTAACAGCACCAACCATATCCTCAGTGCTATAGTTTTTGAAAGTAAATCCATTTCCATAGTTATCGGCACTGTCAAATACAGAGTCTTTAAGACCGCCAACCTCACGCACAACAGGAATCGTACCATAGCGAAGAGCAATCATCTGTGCAAGTCCGCATGGCTCTTGTGCTGAAGGCATAAGGAATATGTCTGAACCTGAGTAAATTTTGCGAGCAAGTTCAGGAACAAAGCCATGACAGAAGCAAAGTCTGCCAGGATATTTTGCCTGCATATAATTGAAGTAGTCCTCATATTCTTTATCGCCTGAACCAAGAATTACAAACTGCATATTCTCAGTGTTCATAAGCTCTTCAAGACCCATTCTTACAAGATCAAGACCCTTATGTGCAACAAGACGAGTTACCATACCAACAACAGGAACATTCCATCTTTGCTCAAGACACAGACGCTCCTGCAAAGCACGCTTACATTCACCCTTACCGCTCATATCGTCTTTTGAATAGTTGCGATAAAGCTGATAGTCAGTTTCAGGATTATAGCTTACAAGGTCAATACCGTTTTTAATACCGCAAAGCTTGTAGTGGCGAAGATTAAGTTCATCGTGAAGTCCCCAGCTAAACCAAGGGTCTTTAATCTCGGCAGCATAGCTTGGTGAAACAGTATTAACACGGGTCGCCGTTTCAATAGCACCCTTCATCATATTGAGCTTGCCGTCCATTTCAAGAATCTTTGTTTCGTTTTCCGGAATACCAACACATTCGGTGTTTACTTCCCAGCCATACTTACCTTGATATTGGATGTTATGAATTGTAAATACGCTTTTGATGTTAAAATACCATGGTCTGTGTGAATAGAACAGATAATAGTAAACAGGTACAAGAGCAGTCTGCCAGTCATTGCAGTGAATAATGTCTGGATGAAAGTCAATGTAAGGAAGCATTTCAAGAATTGCTCTTGAGAAGAATGCAAATCTTTCTGCATCGTCATAATGACCGTAGAGTGTACCACGCTTAAAGTAGTACTCGTTGTCAATAAAGTAGTATGTGCAATCATTCCATCTTGCCCAGAAAAGACCGCAATACTGGTGACGCCATGCAACAGGCACAGTAAAATTAGTTATAAAGTTAAGTGAGTTTTTTAGCTCCTGAGGAATTGTTCCGTAAAGCGGAACAACAATTCTGCAATCCTGTCCCTTGCGACATAGAGTATGTGGAAGACTGCCTGCTACATCAGCAAGACCGCCGCTGCCGCAATAAGGATTAGCCTCTGAGGCGCAGTATAAAATTCTCATTTAGATTACCTCCATTAAACTACTGATTTTTTAGCAATATAAATTGGATAAGAGTCAAATCCCATAAGTGAACGCTCGTCCTTAATGGTAACATCCTTATCTATAATAACATAGTTAAGTTTGGTATTACAACCAATTTTTGTATCTTGCATAACAATGCAGTTAGAAAGCTTTGCGCCCTCACCAACATATACACCCTTTGAAATCACACAATTTTCAACCTCGCCATTAATTACACAGCCCTGGGCAATAATTGAGTTTTTAACTTTGCTTGTAAGACCGTAGCGTGAGGGAGCGTCATCACGAACCTTTGTATAGATTGGACGCTTTGGATTAAAGAGCTCATCTCTGACAGCTTTCTTCATTAAGTCCATATTAAAATTAAAGTAGTCGTTAATAGAGCTTATAGCAGCGCAATATCCCTTGTTTTCATAAGCATATACTCTATATTTGCCTATTGCATCCTGAAGCACACGCTTGATGTCAAGCTGATTAACGCTGAGTGCAAGCATGATTTCGTCCATTAAAAGTGTTTTCTTAATAAGGAATGTACCGTAGCACTGATTATGAATTTCATTTGCATTTGCACCGGGCTTAATAAACATTTTATTAACGCTTCCGTCCGATGCAACATCAACAGTAATAGGTCTGTCGTAGCCTTCAGGGATAACGCCGTTCTTGTAGATTACAGTGATATCAGCATCTTTTTTTGTATGGAAATCAAAAACATCAGTATAATCAATATTTGTTACAATGTTACCTGATGAAATTAAAACATATTCTTCACGGCAGTTTTCAATATAGCCGTGCATATTATAAATTGTTTCAACATAATTTGACAGGTTTTTTCCGCCGTATGGTGGAAGAATTGAAAGACTGCTTCTTCTTTTTGAAAGATCATAAGCTGTGCCTGAGCCTACATGATCCATCAATGACATAAAGTTGTTTTTTGCTACAATGCCAACATTGTTAATGCCTGAGTTGGACATATTTGAAAGTTCAAAGTCAATCAGACGATACTTTCCGCCGATTGGAATACTTGCCGTTGTACGGGAGGCAGAGAGTTCCGACACCTTGTCATCAAGGGTAGCGGCAAAAATAAATCCGAAAACATTATTACTTCTCATTTTCAGTCACCTCCGTCTCGCTGTCAATCATAGTCTTAGATTTGATAACAACATTTTCACCGATTTTTGTATTTTCTCCGATAACTGTAACTCCCCAGTTATCTGTGTTTTCAACATCCTCGGGACGCTCACCAACTTTTGCATTTTTGCCGATTACAGCATTTTCGGCAACGATAGCAAACTGAACATTTGCACCATCTTCAATTACTGCACCGGGCATAATGATTGAAGAATTAATAGTTGCGTTTTTGCCGATGGTAACACCTGCAAATAAAATAGAAAATTCAAGATTACCGTAAACATTACAACCGTCCGCAACCAAAGAATTCTGGATGCAAGCATCATCTGAAATATAGTGCGGAGGCATCATTGGGTTGCGAGAATAAATATCCTTGAGGTCAAGAGACACATTAGGATCGAGTAAATCCATATTTGCCTCCCAGAGGCTGTCGATTGTTCCGACATCTTTCCAATAACCCTCAAAAGGATACGCAAACATACGCTCGCCTGCATTCAGCATAGCAGGAAGAACATCCTTGCCAAAGTCGTGGCTTGAGTCCTCCTTCATCTCATCCTCTGTAAGATACTTTTTAAGTTCTTTCCAGCTAAAAATATAGATACCCATTGATGCGTTTGTGCTCTTTGGATGCTCAGGCTTTTCATCAAATTCATAAATTTCGCCGTCTTCGTGTGTATTAAGAATACCAAAGCGTGACGCCTCTGCAAGCGGAACATCAATAACTGCAATAGTGCAAGCTGCGTTCTTTTCTTTGTGAAAATCGAGCATTTTGTTGTAGTCCATTTTATAGATATGGTCACCCGAGAGAATGACAACATACTCAGGGTCATAACGCTCAATATAGTTGATGTTTTGATAGATAGCATTGGCTGTGCCAGAATACCAATCGGCGCCGTTGATTGCCTGGTATGGGCTTAGGCAGTTAACGCCCGAGTGCATACCGTCCAAATTCCATGGCTGACCGTTACCTATGTACTCATTGAGCACAAGTGGCTGATACTGTGTGAGAATACCAACAGCCTCAACTCCTGAATTTACGCAGTTTGACAAAGGAAAGTCAATAATACGATATTTGCCGCCAAATGGAACGGCGGGTTTTGCAAGCTTTTTTGTAAGCACGCCAAGTCTTGAACCTTGACCGCCTGCAAGTAGCATAGCAACTACTTCCTTTTTTGGAAACATTTAATATTTACCTCCAAGTTAAATTTTGTGGTGTTAAAATTTAGATTAATAGGGTGTATCTGAAAAGCATCTATGCTGGGTGTATCTGATACTCTTCAGATACGCCCTAATTAAATCTTTTTTCTACTGAATATGTCTTTCTTATGTAGGAACATCAAGTACTTTTACACATTTGAGATAAATTACGCTTAGTGGGGGAATTGTGAGCGAAAGTCCCTGTTCACAGCCGTGAATTTTCATTTTTTGTGGTATCAAGTTGGTCCCGTTTGTTGTTCCTGTACCGCCATATTCAAGCCTGTCAGATGAAAAAATTTCATCATACAGACCGTATTTTGGAACACCAATATTATATTCTTTATGTTTATTTGGCTGAAAATTACATACAGCGATAATGTCATTGCCTTCACTGTCGGTGCGTTTAAATGCTATAACACTGTTTGTAAAATCGTCGTGATGAATCCAGTCAAATCCTTTCCAGATTGTATCAAGCTCATAAAGAGGTTTGTTTTCGATATAAAATTTATTAATGTCACGGAAGAAAAGATTAAGCTGAGAATGTTTTTCAAAATCAAGCAAATTCCATTGTAGCGAAGATTTAACATCCCATTCATCAAACTGTCCTATCTCACTTCCCATAAATAAGAACTTTTTGCCGGGATGAGCAAACATATATGTAATAAATGCTCTGACTCCTGCAAATTTATCATCATATTCGCCTGGCATTTTGCTGATGAGCGGGCCGAGCCCGTGGGATAACTCATCGTGCGAAAGCGGAAGAATAAAGTTTTCGGCAAAAGCATAGAAAAAGCTGAAAGTAAGGTTGTCGTGATTAAACGGTCGCCACTGTGGATCAAGCGTCATATAATGCAGTGCATCATTAATCCAACCGACATTCCACTTAAAGTCAAAACCAAGTCCGCTCTCATTGGTAGGTCGTGTAAGCTTTGGCCAACCTGTATTTTCTTCAGCAAACATAATAACATCAGGGAATTTTTCGTGAACGGCGTTGTTGAGTCTTTGAATAAAGTCAATAGCCTCAAGATTTTCCTTTCCGCCAAAAGCATTTGGAATCCACTCATCCTTTGACTTGCTGTAATCAAGATACATCATAGATGACAGAGCGCCAACCCTGAGTCCGTCAATATGATATTTTTCAAGCCAAAATAATGCTGAAGAAATAAGAAAACTCAAAACCTCGTGTCTTGCAAAGTTAAACAGGCAAGTACCCCATGAACGCCGTTCCCCAAGTCTTGGGTCTTCATTTTCATAAATAGCAGTACCGTCAAATTTTGAAAGACCAAAGTCGTCCTTTGGAAAGTTTGACGGCGTCCAGTCGATAATAACACCGATTCCTGCATTGTGCAGACAATCAATAAGATACATCAAATCTGTCGGTGTACCATATCGTGACGTAGCCGCAAAGTAACCGGTTGTTTGAAAGCCCCAGCTTTCATCAAGCGGATGTTCCATTACAGGCATAAACTGAACATGAGTGTAGTGCATTTCCGAAAGATAGGGTACAAGCTCGTCAGCAATTTTACGATAGTTTAAAACTTTGTTGTCAGAATCACGCTTCCAAGACCCCAGGTGCATTTCATAAATGTTCATGGGAGTTTTAAGTTTATCGCAATTTTTGCGAGTTTCAAACCATTTGTCATCATTCCAAATGTATTTTTCAATGTCAAAAACTACAGATGCATTGTTTGGACGCTTTTCTGCATGAAAAGCAAATGGGTCTGATTTTAGAATTTTTTCACGGTCCGGTGTTTCAATGCAGTATTTGTAGCTTGTAAAAGGCTCAATACCTTCAATAAACAACTCCCAGGAACCGCCTGACAATTTGTTCATAAAGTGTGATGTACAGTTCCATTCGTTAAAACTGCCTACAACCGATACACTGAGTGCATTTGGCGCCCAAACACGAAATACAACGCCCTTTTTGCCGTCAGAGTCTGCGAGATGAGCACCAAAGGTATTATATGCGCTGTAGTTTGCACCCGAGTTAAATAGCTCAAGTTCTGTGCCTATCTCGTCAAAGTTGCAATTCATACATTCAACTCCTTGTCAGTTACATAATTTTCTAAGTTAAATTTTATATCTCTTTATATATAATACCAAAAATATATGTCAATTTCAAGCAAATTGAAAAAATAAAAAACTAAATTTTCGTATATTTTTTATAAATAGTGACGAATTTTACTAAAATATGATATAATTCTACACTTATTTATAAAATGTTATAAATAATTTAACTTATATTATGGTGTGGTATTATAAAATTTAAATAACGCAAAAAGTGCAAAATTTGTAAGATTAAGCTGAAAGAGATAAAAAATACAAAAAAAATCTTTAAATATAATTTGTTTTGTTATTATAAACAAAATGAAAAAAGTGCGTGTTTTTTGCGTTGAAATTTTGAATGAAAGTGATAGAATAAAAGTAAATAATGCTTGTGTTAATGCTGTTATTCAATAAAGAATCTATAAAACTTTTTGGTGTTTTATTGAATAACAGTATAACATATGATAACAGGCTGGAGGTTATTTTTATGGAGTGGGTAAACTTGGAGAGCCTTTCGGAATTCAACTATCTGATTGTTTTAGCTGCAATTCTTTTGGCAACAAAAATTCTTGGATTGTTTACAAGACGTGTTAAGATGCCACAGGTTGTGGGTGCACTTGTTGCAGGTGTTATTCTTGGTCCTGTAGTCAATGCAATTTTTGGTTGGACAACCGAAACAGGATTTTTCTCATCAGCGGCAGGTTCTGACCAACTGTTTGGAATTCTGTCCGAAATTGGCGTTATTGTATTGATGTTTGGTGCGGGTCTTGAAACAGATATTCATGAGATGAAAAAGTGCGGTAAGGCTTCTACAATCATAGCAATAATCGGTGTTGTTGTTCCGCTTTTAATGGGTGGTGCTACAGCTTGGTTCTTTGTAGACGATTCCAATATGCAGTTAAAAGTCCTAAAAAGCATTTTTATCGGCGTTGTTCTGACAGCAACATCAGTTTCAATTACAGTTGAAACACTTAAAGAAATGGGTAAACTGAACACACCTGCAAGCAATGCAATTTTGGGTGCTGCAATCATTGATGATATACTTGGTATCATCGCACTCACAATTATTACTTCATTCTCAGACGAATCGGTTAATATTATTTTTGTTCTTATAAAGATTGTACTTTTCTTTATATTTGCCGTGCTTATAGGTGTTGGTATGTACTACCTGTATAAGTGGATGAATAAAAGTACAAAGCGTGACAGTCGCCGTCATATTATTATCGCTTTTGCATACTGCTTGATTTCTGCGTTCTGTGCAGAGGTTTTCTTTGGCGTTGCCGACATTACTGGTGCATATATTGCAGGTTTGGTACTATCAATGACAAACAGAAAAAGATACCTCGAAAATCGCTTTGCAACACTATCCTATATGCTACTTTCACCAATATTCTTTGCAGGAATAGGTTTGACAATCGAACTTCCGTCAATGTCAGCAACACTGATTATTTTTGCGGTTATTTTAACAGTTGTGGCTGTAATCAGCAAATTTTTTGGATGTGCATTGGGCGGTAAAATTTGCGGATACACAACAAGAGAGTGCTTCCAGATTGGTGCAGGTATGATTTCAAGAGGCGAGGTTGCACTTATTGTTGCTAAAAAGGGTGAGAGCTGCGGACTTATGGATCCTGTTCTCTTCGGCCCGCTTGTAATAGTCGTTGTAATTACAACAATCATAGCACCGGTTATTTTGAAGATTTTGTTTGACAAAAAGAAAGGTAAGCTTGATACTGTTTCTGCGTAAAAAAGAGTAATGCAGTATAAATTTGGCTTAATCAGCTTGCAGATTCCTTAATATTTTAAATGGGCTGGCTCAATTCTTTTCGAGTTTTGAGTCGGCTCATTTTTTATTTTTATAAATTTATCAAAAATTCAATAAAATATTGAAAATAATTATAACTTATGATAGTATAATTCTATATCATGTTAAAAATGAGGATTATAGTATGGAACAGAAACGAAATTCCTTTTCGGGGTCGATAGGCTTTGTGCTTGCGGCAGCAGGCTCGGCGGTCGGACTTGGAAACATTTGGCGATTTCCTTATCTTGCGGCAAAGGACGGCGGAGGTTTATTTCTTGTAATTTATCTGTTGCTCGCATTAACCTTTGGTTTTACACTGCTCGTAACCGAGGTTGCAATCGGTAGAAAAACACACCAGAGCTGTCTTACCGCTTATGGAAAAATTCATAAAAAGTGGGGCTGGCTCGGACCAATCTCAAGTGCGGTTCCGTTCCTAATCTTGCCTTATTACTGCATAATCGGCGGTTGGGTGCTCAAATACTGCGTTACATTTATCACGGGTCAGGGGATTGAAGCGTCAGGCGACGGATATTTTACTAACTTCATATCAAGTCCCATTGAGCCCATGATTTATGATGTCATTTTTCTTGTGGCAACTTGCTTTGTAGTTTATCGTGGTGTAAACAAGGGAATTGAGGCGCTCTCTAAAGTTCTCATGCCTGTGCTTTTGGTGCTTGTTGTGGGAATTTCAATATATTCGCTCACAATTCAGGGAGGCGCTGAAAACGGTAACAGAACAGGTATTGAAGGCTTTTTGGTTTATGTTGTGCCCGATATAAGTGGACTTTCGGTTAAGGATGTTTTTGTTGTCGTAATGGACGCCATGGGGCAACTTTTCTTTAGTATAAGCGTTGCCATGGGAATAATGGTTACATACGGCTCATATTTTAATGACAAGGATAATCTGATGAAATCGGTAAACCGAATTGAGATTTTTGACACGATGGTGGCATTTCTTGCCGGCGTAATGGTTATTCCTGCGGTTTATGTTTTCCTTGGCAAGGAAGGAATGTCGGCAGGACCGGGACTTATGTTTGTTGCAATGCCTAAGATTTTTGCTGAGATGGGTATAGCAGGCAGGATAGTTGGCTGTGCGTTCTTCATAATGGTGCTGTTTGCCGCACTCACAAGTTCAATGTCGGTGCTCGAAGCCGTAGTCTCCGGAATGATTGACAAGTCAGGCATAAGCAGAAAGAAAGCAACACTTACGGAGGGTGGAATAGCGCTGATTCTCGGCATATTAATCTGTATGGGTTATAATATCTTTTATTTCGAGATTACGCTTCCGAACGGCACGGTTGCACAGATTCTTGATATTGTCGATTATTTCAGCAATAATATCCTGATGCCTGTTCTTGCAATCGGAACCTGTATACTAATAGGCTGGATAGTTAAGCCAAAAACCGTAATTGACGAAGTCACCAAAAACGGAGAACGCTTTGGAAGAAGGGTGCTTTATAATGTGATAATTAAATTCATAGCGCCCGTGTTGCTTTTCGTGCTGTTTCTCGGCTCGATAGGCGTATATAAGTAAATAACACGAAAAATAATGGGCTGGCTCAAAAGTTAAAAGGGTCAGCCCATATTTTTTTTGTATTATTTGTTACTTTTAGCTTAATATAATAGTAATCATTTTGTAATTATTATGTAACACGATAAAAGTATGAATTCCCAGAAAAAAACGCTTAAAAAACATTGACAAATATTTAACAATCATGATAAAATGTATTCATTACATTAACCCACAATTATAGTTTTGAAAGGAATGCGTGTGAATGAAAAGAATAATTTGCGCAGTTCTTGCAGGTGCTATGTGTGTTACAGCGGCAGTAAGCCTTTCAGGCTGTGGCTGTTCTCGTAAGAACACAGAGCCGGGATACACAGTAGAGGCTACTGAACCTGATCTTAAGGATAGCGATTTCGGTTATTATGTAATCAATAAGAATGAACTTATGATTACTCAATATACAGGTTCAGAAAAGGAAATCGAAATTCCTGAAACCTACAAAGACTACACAATCACATCAATCGGTTCGTTTGTCTTTGATTCGTGCGAAGCAGAGAGCATTATAATGCCCGACACAATTAAATCAATCGGCGACTATGCTTTTGCAAGCAGCCAAAATCTTAAAAGTATTAAGTTTTCACAGAATCTTGAAACACTTGGTTCAAACAGCTTCTTTTTCTGTAAAAATCTGGAAGAAATTGAACTGCCTGCGTCAATCAAGGATTTGGGTATTTACACATTTAGCGGAACAGGCTTAAAGAGTGTTACTATTCCCGAAAGTGAAACTCTCACAGAAATTGATTCATATGTATTTTATCAGTGTCCTAACCTTACAGAGGTTACAATTCCCGATACAGTAAAAAATATGAAAGAGAATGTTTTTTCTGATTCAAAAAACCGAATTATTGTTAAGGGTTCATCAGGCTCTTATGCAGAGAAATATGTAAGTGAATTCGGTCAGGACAAAGAATATTCAAACAATCTTGTGTTTGAAGCACAATAAATTTCAGTCAATCATTTTCAGCAATGCTGAATATTATATTTTAATAGATAAGAGGTAGATGAAATGAGTACAAAAGAGTATGCTATTGTAGAAAATGTAGAAACTTTTGAGAAAGCTTTAGCTGAGGTTAGAGCAGCTCAGGAGATTTTTGCTACCTACACACAGGAGCAGGTTGACAAGATTTTTCTTGCAGCGGCTACTGCAGCTAATAAAATGAGAATCCCACTCGCAAAAATGGCTGTTGAGGAAACAGGCATGGGCGTTGCTGAAGACAAGGTTATTAAGAACCACTACGCATCTGAGTATATCTATAATACATACAAGGATATGAAAACTTGTGGCGTTATTGAAGAGGATAAGGCTTTCGGCACAAAGAAAATTGCTGAGCCAATCGGTGTAGTAGGTGCAGTTATTCCTACAACAAACCCAACTTCAACTGCTATCTTTAAGACACTTATTTGTCTTAAGACTCGTAACGGTATCATCATCAGCCCGCATCCTCGTGCAAAGCAGAGCACAATCGAGGCTGCTAAGGTAGTTTTAGAGGCTGCTGTTGCTGCAGGTGCACCAGAGGGTATTATCAACTGGATTGACGTTCCATCACTTGAGCTTACAAATATGCTTATGCAGGAGTCAGATATCATCCTTGCAACAGGTGGTCCTGGCATGGTTAAGGCTGCTTATTCATCAGGTAAGCCTGCTCTCGGCGTTGGTGCAGGTAACACACCGGCAATTATTGATGAAACAGCTGACATTCTTCTTGCTGTTAACTCTATCATTCATTCAAAGACATTTGATAACGGTATGATTTGTGCATCAGAGCAGTCAGTTATCGTTGACAAGAAAATATATTCAAAGGTTAAGAAGGAATTCAAGGCTCGTGGTTGCTACTTCCTTAATGCTGACGAAACAGAAAAGGTTAGAAAGACAATCATCATCAACGGTGCTTTAAATGCTAAAATCGTTGGTCAGAAGCCTGTTACAATCGCTGCTCTTGCAGGTGTAGAGGTTCCTGAAGAGACAAAGGTTCTTATCGGTGAGGTTGAATCAGTTGACATCAGCGAGGAATTTGCACACGAGAAGCTTTCTCCTGTACTTGCTATGTACAAGTCAGCTGACTTTAGTGATGCTGTTGCAAAGGCTAAGCAGCTTGTTGCTGACGGCGGTTATGGTCACACATCATCACTCTATGTTGACGCTGTAAACGAAAAGGCTAAGATTGACGAGTTTGCTGCAAATATGAAGACTTGCCGTATTCTTGTAAATACTCCTTCATCACAGGGCGGTATCGGTGATCTTTACAACTTTAAGCTCACACCTTCACTCACACTCGGTTGCGGTTCATGGGGCGGCAACTCAGTTTCTGAAAATGTTGGCTGTAAGCACCTTATCAACATCAAGACAGTAGCTGAGAGGAGAGAGAATATGCTTTGGTTCAGAGCACCTGAAAAGGTTTATATTAAGAAGGGCTGTATGCCTGTTGCTCTTGCAGAGCTTAAGGATGTATTGGGTAAGAAGAGAGCATTTATCGTTACTGACTCATTCCTTTACAAGAATGGCTACACAAAGCCAATCACAGATAAGCTCGATGAAATGGGCATCACATATACAACATTTGCTGATGTAGAGCCTGACCCATCACTTCTTTCAGCACAGAAGGGTGCAGAGGCTATGCGTAAGTTTGAGCCTGATACAATTATCGCACTCGGCGGTGGTTCTGCAATGGACGCTGCAAAGATTATGTGGGTTCTCTATGAGCATCCGGAAGCTGACTTTATGGATATGGCTATGCGTTTCTGCGATATCCGTAAGAGAGTTTATACATTCCCTAAGATGGGTGAAAAGGCTTACTTCATTGCTATCCCAACATCTTCAGGTACAGGTTCAGAGGTAACTCCATTTGCAGTTATCACAGACCAGAACACAGGCGTTAAGTATCCTCTTGCTGACTACGAGCTTATGCCAAATATGGCTATCGTAGATGCTGACAATATGATGTCAGGTCCTAAGGGTCTTACAGCTGCATCAGGTATCGACGCAGTTACTCACGCACTTGAGGCTTATGCTTCAATGCTTGCAACAGACTTTACAGACGGTCTTGCTCTTAGAGCTCTTAAGCTCATATTTGAGTATCTCCCAGCTTGCTATGACAACGGTATGAATGAGCCTGTTGCTCGTGAAAAAGTTGCTCATGCTGCTACAATGGCTGGTATGGCATTTGCTAACGCATTCCTCGGTGTTTGCCACTCAATGGCTCATAAGCTCGGTGCTTTCCATCACCTCCCACACGGTGTTGCAAACGCTCTTATGATTGAGCAGGTAATCCGTTTCAACTCTGTTGAAGTTCCTGCAAAGATGGGTACATTCCCACAGTATGACCATCCAAAGACAAAGGCTCGTTATGCTGAAGTTGCAAACTACCTCGGTCTTGGCGGCAAGAACGACGACGAGAGCGTTGAAAACCTTATCAAGGCTATCAATGACCTTAAGGAAAGAGTTGGCATTAAGAACTCAATTCAGGAGTACAATATCGACGAAACAGACTACCTCAACAGACTTGACGATATGGTTGAGCAGGCATTCGATGATCAGTGCACAGGTGCAAACCCAAGATATCCACTCTTCAAGGAAATCAAGCAGATGTACATCAATGCTTACTATGGCAACAACAGCGAGACTGTTTAATTGTAAAATCGCATAAATTAATTAACTTAGCCCCAAGCAGATTGTTCTGTTTGGGGCTTTTAGCATATCTACAAAAGATAATTTGAAGTTTGGAAATAAAAGTTATTATAAAATAAAATTACAAGTTAAAATAAACAGATTATATTCGTTCTTCAATTTCAGCTACCAATTCACTCATTTTAACATCTAAAGCTAATTATGATTATACTGATTCTACAATGGAAATCTAAGCCAAGGAAAATGGATATATTGTTATAGATGAGTAACCCTAATTCAAAAGTTCCTTGCAGGAATGGAAACAATTTAACAACAAAACAGCAAAACAAAAGGAGCGGTTCAATGCTAACCGCTCCTTAATCTTTAAATAGGAATTTATAATTTATTCCATTTTATATTTAAGATAAAACCGTAACAACAATATCTGTTTTTGCCGTTCTGTGCATTGCGTCCTCGACTTCATAAGTAACCTTATATGTGCCTGCTTTTGAGCTTATGACATTTCCTGTTACAACCATTTTGTCTGTAATATCATTTCCGCAGGTGTCTAAGGCACTCACGCCTTTTAAAATATCAAAATCATCGCCGACATTAATTGTTGTGTCTGAAACGCCGTTAATCGTCGGTTTCTTGTTAAGATACGGATTGTTTTTATTGTCGTCTGTCGGATCCCAGCCATTTTGTAAATCGGTAATGTGAATCGACTCAGGTTTGCCGAGGGGGCCTGGATTGCTGTCATCATAAATCGTAACAGGTGTGCCGACAGGGCAGTTTTCGTAAACCCATTTTGAGTCAGCAACAGCAAGTCGAACACAACCTAACGAGCCATCGCTGCCAAGCTTGTTGTATTCCTCGGTTTCAAGTTTGTTTTCATTTGTTGAATAGTACGGAACAGAGTGGAAAAGATAATTTCCCGATATTCCGCTTACATAGTGACCGTAAACATTATTGAGAAGGCCATTCCATTCATTTTGAAAATAGATTTTAAATTCTCCGAGAATTGTACCCTTGTTAAGTCCGCAGGAGCAAACCATTGCTCTTACGGGAATAGTATATTTGCCGTTGCTGTCATAAGTATATACAGTAACGCAGTTCATCTGACGATTTACTTTGATTGAATAAAGGCTTCTTGCTCCTGTAAAAGTTCGGATATTTTCCGCCAAAATGTCAGTGTTTGCAAGAATACAGGTTGAAAAACCATCATATTCGATGCTGTCCTCTTTTTTAGTGACATTTACTTTATATTTATATGAATTAAGGTTTGAAAATGTTGCGGTGATTTCCGCCGTACCCTCTTGAAGTGCATCTATTCTGCCACCGTCATCTACCGTAATGACGCTTTCATCACTGCATTCAAATCCGACAAGCGTTTGCTGTTCAGTTTGTGTCAATGAAATAACAAACAGACTGCCGTTTGCGATGGTAATATCGTTCTTAGTTTCAGTACTTGGCATAAATGAACTTGTAGATATGTCGGTAAGGTCTACAGTTTCACTTTGCCCTGTAGGACTTTCCGTAACAGTAGGTTCATTTTCTGTTAAAGTCTTGTTATGCGATAAAAAAATAAATGCACACAAAATTGATAAGATGGCAAGCAGGATAAATAATAGGGAAAGAAATACTTTTTTCTTCATAAATACCCCTTTAAAATATTACAAATTTTTAACCTTATCTATTATAACTTTTTTTGACAAATAACGCAAGAGATATTTTAAACTTCCAAATAATATGATAAAATAATTGAGGTGATTATTAATGGGACATATGGTCAAACACTTTAGAACAATAACAAAGCACCGTCACAAGGTAATTGCAAACTGTGCCAAAGCAGGCATACTGTGGCAGGGGCTGAGGCACGATTTATCAAAATACTCGCCTACAGAATTTATTCCGGGTGCGAAATACTATCAAGGTACACGAAGCCCTAATGAGAGGGAGAGGGAGTTGTACGGTTATTCCAAAGCGTGGATGCACCACAAGGGCAGAAACCGCCACCACTATGAATATTGGAATGATTACAATCCTCAGACAAAGCAGATTGAAAATGTTGAAATGCCTGTAAAATATGTGGTTGAAATGTTTTGTGACCGTGTTGCCGCAAGCAAGATTTATAACGGTAAAAATTATAAAGACAGCGACCCCTACACATACTTTTTGCGTGTAAAGGGCAAAAACAGAATGCACCCGAACACCGAGGCTCTTTTAAACGAATTGCTTGTAATGCTCAGAGATGAGGGAGAAGAAAAGACATTTGCATATATTCGCAAGATGCCAAAATAATGGTAAAAGGAATGAGAAAATGGCGAATACAGGAAAAGTTATCAATGCAATGATTGAATATTTTGGTACCGATGTACGCAGAATTAATCATTTTTTAAAGGTGTTTGCATTTGCAAAAGCTATTGGCGAGGGAGAAAATCTTGAGTCAAAAGAGCAGGAGCTTTTAGAGGTAGCGGCTATTGTTCATGATATTGGCATAAAAATCAGCGAACAGAAGTATAATTCGAGTGCAGGTAAATATCAGGAGCTTGAAGGTCCTGCCGAAGCCGAAAATCTGCTTAAACAGCTTGGATATGATATGAGTTTTATTGATGATGTTAAGTATCTTGTGGCACATCATCACACATATAACTGTATTAATACAGTGCCGTATCAAATACTTGTTGAGGCTGATTTTATCGTAAATCTCTTTGAGGATGATTCAGATTCAGAATCTATAAAAAGTGTTTATGATAAAATTTTCAAAACCCAAACAGGTAAAATGATTATGCAAAAAATGTATCTTGACAGGGGCGGGATTTAGTATGAGCGATACACAAAGAATAATTCATCCTATTCCGCCGCTATTTGATAAGAATTGCACTAAACTTATTCTTGGCAGTTTTCCGTCGGTCAAGTCAAGAGAGGCACAATTTTTCTACGGACATCCTCAAAACCGCTATTGGAGATTGCTTGCAGAGCTTTTAGGTGAGGAAGTGCCCCAGACAGTCGAGGAAAAGTCGGCACTTGCGCTAAAGCATCATATTGCTATGTGGGACACAATCAATTCCTGCACAATCACGGGTTCGTCAGACAGTTCAATCAAAGATGTTGTGCCAAATGATTTATCAGTGATTTTAGAGAATAGCAAGGTCACACAGATTTTTGCCAACGGTGCAACATCATATAATCTGTATCAAAAATATATTTATCCTGTTACTAAAATTAAGGCGGTCAAGTTGCCGTCAACAAGTTCTGCAAATGCCACATTTTCGCTTGAAAGGCTAAAAGAAAGCTGGAGTATCATAGTTAAGTAAGATATTCCGCGTCATTGCTGTTGGTTCTTTTATGCTGCTCGCTCGTTGTGTTTTGACATTTCGGTGAATTTTTTCTGTGAGGTACATGGATTTATACGGACAATTTTTGACTTTTTAGCTGATTTTTGAGTTGTGTTTTCAATAGGTTTAAAGGCTTTTGCAAACATAATAATATTTTTATAAAAATTTCCGCTTAAAATCGTCTTAACAGAAGATGCAACAGCGTAAATAATAAATACAAATATACAAAAATTCAACATAATTATTCCTCCGATTTTGGTGTGTATTTTACCTTATAATTCAATTATAAAGCAAAAGGTGTCCGATAATCCTCTCTTTGCTTTTGTGGTAAGAAGGATAAGAGAAAAATTATCTTTTGCAGACGTTATAATAGTAAAAAATTCATTGACAAATATGTTATAGTTTGTTATAATATTCATTGCGAAATATTCGCGCCAATAGCTCAGTTGGTTAGAGCTACCGGCTCATAACCGGTCGGTCCGGGGTTCGAGTCCCTGTTGGCGCACCAAAATAAAAACGGATACCATAAAGGTGTCCGTTTTTTATATAATGATACTTGTTATGATATAATATAGCTATAAAATTTGAGGTGATATAATGATTGAACATAAAATGCGTAGAAAAGACAAGCAATGTGATGAGCTGACTGCACGCATGATTTTGGCAAATGCAGAAAGCGGAGTGTTTTCAACAGTGGGTGAGGACGGATATCCGTACGGTGTTCCCGTAAATCATGTTGTTGAGGGAGATAAAATCTATTTTCACTGCGCCTTTAATGTAGGACATAAGCAGGAAAACTTAAAATTCTGCGATAAGGTGTGCTTTACTGCTGTAGAAAGCAGTGAGGTTGACCCTGAAAAGCGTCTTACTCGCTATCGCAGTGCAATAGTCTTTGGAACGGCAAAACGAATGACCGATGACCGACACCACGCTCTCGAACTTATTCTTGACAAGTTTTGTGCTGATTGCAAAGAGGCAGGACTTGATGAAATTAAAAAAGCATATAGAGTAACAGATGTAATTGAAATAACCATTGAAAAAATTACTGGTAAAATCCATTCGTAGTATTCTTACATTTGAATTGTTACCAAACAACCAAAAGGAATTTTGGGGTCGAAATGGTTAATACTAAAAGAAACTTATGGAGCGTCTAAAAATATGAAAATACTTGTTGTTTTTACAGGCGGAACAATCAGCTGTACCCAAGATAACGGTATTTTGAGCACAGATGAAAGCAATTCTTATCTTCTGATTGATATGTATAACCGACTTGACAGCAGTGTTAAATTTGAAATGCTAAGCCCTTACACAATTTTGAGTGAAAACCTATGCGGTGACAATTTGATGATGCTGTACAACGCAATTAATAATTATGACATCTCACAATTTGACGGAATAATTGTTACCCATGGCACAGACACTCTGCAATATACATCGGCATTTTTAGGATACGCTTTTTCAGACTGCAACTTGCCTATTGTTGTGGTTTCTGCAAATTATCCGCTTGCGGACAACCGTTCAAACGGATTTGATAATTTTTGTGCGGCAATTAACTTTATAAGATCAGGGAAGGGCTGGGGAGTTTTTGTAGCTTACAAAAACGGCAGTAATGCAGTGCAAATTCACAGAGCTACCCGATTGCTTGCTCACAACGCATACAGTGACAATCTGCACAGTGTTTTTGATGTTCCGTTCGGCTATATCGAAAGAGGCGAATTTGTTGCAGACAAAAATTACACCGAAAGTAAAAATGAATTCATCTTTGATACGATAAGTATTTCATCAAGCAATGATATAATAACAGTAAAAAGCGGAGTAGATATTATATATCCACAGCTTAACAGCAACATAAAGGCAGTGCTTATGGAGGGGTTTCATTCTGGTACGCTTGCAACAAATTTAAAGTCACTGCAAAATTTTTGCACACAGGCAAAACAGCTTGAAATTCCGATTTTTCTCACAGGCATATGCAGTGGATTTGAATATGAAAGCAAACAGCTTTTTGATGAACTTTCAATTTGTTCTTTGCCATCGGCTGCACCAATCGCAATGGAACTTAAACTGCGATTGCTTAATAAGGACAATATACGCAATGTTTTTCTGCCTTGCGGCGGTGACTTTGCCTAAATAAACTGTAAAAAGCAACCAGTGGGCTGCATAAATCCGAGCAGATAGAATCTATTTTTTATAAACCTTTCGTACCCGACAGCAATGCACGAGCAAATTTCTATAAAGTAAAATAAACACGACAAGCCTTGCGACTTGCCGTGTTTATTTTTGTTTTGCAATTTTTTGTAATTTTATAAATCAACTGTTCCCATATAAATAGGAATGTTTGTTTCGTTGTCAACAACCATAAACACAAACGGGCGGTTAAATTCCACTGTTGTGTCGGTTGATTCAAGCTCGGTTGTGCGTTTGCCGAGAATGTGTGTTGCGTCATTTGATGAAGTACCGCCGATTCCTGCCGCATTCACAGTCAGTTTTGGGCTGATTTCAAACATATTGTCAAAAACAAATTCAGTTGAATTGGTAAGATTTGCAAAAGTTGAATCCTCAGTAAACAGCGTGTAAAGTCCGCTGTTGCTTACAGCTTTTGTAATGTTTGTTGCCGTGTTCTTGCTGTCTATGGAAAACTCAGGAATTTTTGCAGTTACCTTTTTTGTAATATCAATGCTTGTAAAAAGATTTTGATACTCAAGACTTGTAAAGTTGCTTATATATTCATCAAGTGTTGTGTCTTCGTTTGGCATAATAAACAGCATTTTGAGCGGAGTTTTTGAGGTGTATTTCAAAACTCCCTGAGCTGTATTTGTGTGCATATAGGATTCGTTTGATGTCATAAAGTTCAGCGTTTTGTCTCCTGAACTTGCTTTGAAAATACCCTCGCTTATATCATCTTGTGAATAGGCATTAAGCCAGGTATCGCAAATATCTGAACCAAAAACAGAAATCAGCTTGTTTTCGCTGTCAAGGCTGTCAACAGCCTTGTTTGAAAATTCTCCAAAAACATTGTTGAGCTTTTGGAGTGAGTTCTCGTCTGAAAAATTAATTCTGAAAATATCCAATCCATAATAATCTGAATTAGTCTGTAAAAACTTTGATTTAACATCAAGTGTGTCATTGAATACCAATGCTTCTTTTAGCTTGACATAGCTTGTAGAGTTAGAAGTAATTTTTTTGCCTGTAAGCTCGTCTGTTTTGTCGCTTTCCATTTCGGCAACAGCCTGAATACGGCTCATAAAGTATGACATACACTCGTTGATTGCAGTAAGATTAATATCATCACCGAGAGCATTTATAATTTCTGTTTGTGAATCCTTTGACGCACCGTTTGCAAGAACTCCAAGCTCAGCAACAATATTGACAGGAGCAGTAACAAACATACTGTCGCTGTTTTCTTTAAAACTGTTTCTGAAATATTTTAACTCAAAATCAGTAATCTCGTTTTTAAATTCGTTGTATGAGGATGGTGAGTCGGTTGCACCATCCTTGAAGTTGTATGTTTGTCCAATATCAGTTGAACGAGTGTAATTTTTTGATAAGTTCTCTTTTGAACTCATTTGTGTGCTATCACCGCAGGCACAAAGTGTTAAAGCTGATAATGCAATGCACAAAGAAAATGAAATGATTTTTTTCATTTTAATTCTCCTCAATTTGTTCGCTGTCACAGATAAGCTTTTGAGCAAGTCTAAAGATGTTTTCAGCAGAGTCTGAAATCGCAAGTCTTTTGCAGGTTTCACGCATACTCTCAAGTCTTGGCTTGTCCTCAAGCAATTCAATGACCTCCTCTGCACCTCTTTTTTTGTCGAGAAGTAAAGCGGCGTTTTGTTTTGTGAGGAAGATAGCGTTGTCAAGCTCCTGACCCGGAAATGCACTGTAAATTGCAAGTGGTAAGTGACATGCAAGACTTTCTGTAACGGTAAGTCCTCCGGGCTTTGTTACAATGACATCTGAAATGTGCATATAATCATAAACATTGTCAACAAAGAACAAAAGCTTTGTGTTGTCCTTTGTGCCAATCTCGTCAATCAGTTCCTCAAGGTTCTTGTAAAGCTTTTTGTTGTTGCCTGTAATCACTATGAATTGCAGGTCCTTGCTATTAAGAGCAAGCTCTTTATAAAAGTCAAGTACACTTGTCACGCCAAACGAACCGGCCATAAGCAGTACTGTTTGCTTGTTAGGGTCAAGACCTTCTCTTTGGCATATTTCTTCTTTGTCAAAGTCCATGTTAGTAAAACTGTCAAAAATCGGAATACCCAAAGGATGTATTTTTTGCGGGTCAACATCATATGTTTTAATCAGCTTTTTAGCCATTTGCGGTTCGGCAAGCACAAAGGCGTCAACATTTTTGCCAATATATGTGCGGTGCGAGTCGTAATCCGTTATAAGCGAAATAATCTTTTCATTGCCCAAATATTTCTTTTCTTTAAGCTTTGAAAGCATTGAACTTACAAAAGGGTGACAGGCAATTATAACATCCGGTTTAAATTCATTAATAGTAGTCAAAAGCCTTTTTGCAACCATTTTATTTGAGTCCATAACAGCTTTGTAAATAACATTCTTTTTATCTGTAATTTTATAGCTTACACCGTACATTTGAGGAATTTTAGTTGCCATAAAGTGATAACCGCCACATACGGTCTTGTCATACAGTTTGCCAACCTGCTTAAGAGCGTCAACAACAGTAACCTCGCAATCACTGCTAAGTGAATGTATTTTTGCTTCAAGAGCCGCAGCCGCACGTTTGTGGCCGCCGCCGGTGGAGGCAGTAAATATAAGTATATTCATAATAAAGCTCCGTTCGTTAGAATGTCAAAAATATATTGACACTATTTCAAGATAATTATACCATTAAAGATTTTTATTTCAATACATTTTTCAAAATTGTAATGGTACTAATACTAATCTTCTATTGGCGAATAGTATAATCTGAAAAGTTGGGTTAAAATAGAAAATGAAAAAAATTATTAGGATAAATAAAATTGTAACAAATTTGTATTATTTTTATAAAGCATATTTGTATTATTTTTAATCACATAATTCTATTTTTCTCTTTATTTTTGAAATATTTTATTGTAAAATAATTATTGTATTATCTAATTGTATTAATGTTATAATTTTCGATCCTAATTTATCATGAGGTGATTTTTTGAAAACAAACCATAATGATGATTTCATTGCCAATGAAGAAATGGTTGACATTTCCGGTAATAAGGAAAACTTTGAAAAAATACATAAAAGCAACTCAAGCGGTAAGAGATACGCTGATAAAAAATCAGAAAATCCAAAGAAAAATAAAAAGAAGATAGTAATTCTATCTTCCGTTATTGCTGTTGCAGTTTTGGCAGTTGTAAGCGTTACGGGTATTTTGCTGTATAATTCGTCAAATTTGCCTAACTCCGAAAATTCTAATGTGAATGGAAGCAGTTATGTGTTCCGTTTTGCGGAGGGTACGGTGGTTTCAGGCGTGTCAATCGGCAACAAGACTATTGAACAGGCAAAGGCCATTTTAGAAGAAAACAAAGATAAATTCATAAATCCGATAAGTATTTCAATCGATGCAGACGGTGAGCTTATTCAGCTTACCGAAAAGGATTTTGAATATACATATGATATTGATGATGTGCTCAATAAAATTAAAACAGCTGAATCTGATACGACGAGTAAGTCAAATAAGAAAGACTCAGCGACTCAGAATATCAATTCAACAGATCCGAACAGCTATTTTATTACAGCGACAGTGTCCAAGGAGTCAATCGACAAAAAAATAAAAGAGGTTGAGGAAAACACTAACAAGGACGCAGTCAACGCTCATGTGTCAGAGTTTACTCCGTACGGAGATAAACGCTTCACCTATGCCGAAGCAGAGCGTGGTCGCAAATTGAACGGCGACGATCTTATACAGAAGATTAACGAATTTTTTGACAGCGATAAATCTGAAATTCGCATTGAAGCAGAAGTCGAGAGCATTGAAGCTGATATTCAGATTGAAGATGTCAAAGCAAACATTGTTCAGCTTGCAAAGTATGAAACAGTTTCGTATAATACCGCAAACGGTACAAATAATATGGCTGTTTCATTAAAGGCTTGTAACGGTTCAGTTATTGAGCCGGGCGAGGTGTGGTCATTTAATAAATGTACAGGTGACTCCAATCTTGAATCAAACGGATATCTCCCTGCTCATGTAATCTCGGACGGCAAGCTTGTTGACGGAATCGGCGGCGGATTATGCCAGTCAAGCTCCACAATTTACAATGCTGCAATCAGAGCAAATATGGATGTTGAAGAAAGATATAATCACAAGTGGGCGTCTACCTATGTTCCTACAGGACTTGACGCTACAATCGACT
Organism: Ruminococcus sp.; assembly: GCA_022510955.1. Taxonomy (GTDB): domain Bacteria; phylum Bacillota; class Clostridia; order Oscillospirales; family Acutalibacteraceae; genus Ruminococcoides. The sequence goes on from JAFLSM010000006.1 coordinate 58,707, forward strand.
ATCCCGGACTTGATTTAAAACTTAAAAATCCGACTGACTACCAGATGTTCATTGAATGTAAGGTTTATGACGGCAACATACTTACTGCATCAATCTGGGGTTATAAATCATCAAACTATGATGAAATTATTACAGAAAATAAAATGCTCGACAAGGGCAAAAGCAGTTATTCTGTTGAGGCATACAGGATATATATTAAGGATGGCAAAGAGATTGATCGTGAGTCGCTCGGCAAATCCACCTATGATTTGGATTCAGACCACGGAGTAGTTTTCTATAATGCTGATAACGATTCAAATGCAAAAAATGTAAGTAGTGGGGAAGAACCTACAACCAAAAAGCAGGAAAGCTCTCGAACCGAAAATGGAAACACAAATACAAATACAAACACAAACGCAAATACAAACACAAATTCAAATGTACAGTCATCCACTCAACGCCAGGAGAATCCTCAAAGCAGTCAGACAAAACCTCAGTCATCAGTGCAACCGCAGGAAAGTACTCAAAGCAGCGAGACAAATACTCAGCCACCAACTCAACATCAGGAAAGCAGTACTACCGATAATGAACAAAATTCCGATTAAAGCGTAATTAAATTCATAATAAACTCTCTTTTGCAGATAATATTTGCAGAAGGGAGTTTTTTGTATGATAAGAAGAATCGGAGCACACACTATTGGATTTGAGGAGATGCCCTCAATAATCGGTCACGCAGGAGTTGCAGGAAAAGTAGAATCACAGGGACCGCTTGCCGACTGTTTTGATAAGCTTATTTTTGACAGTTATAACGGCAAAGATACCTATGAACAGGCCGAAAGCAGTCTGCAAGCCGAGGCTGTTTCGCTTGCTATTTCAAAGGCAAAGACAACGGCAGATGAAATCAACTACATCTTTGCAGGTGACCTTCTAAATCAGTGTATTGGTTCAAGCTACGGACTTTTAGATTTTAAAATACCGTATCTTGGTCAGTACGGTGCTTGCTCAACAATGGCACAGGGACTTATTATGGCGTCTGTATTTGTTGAAAGCGGTGCGGCAAAGGCCGCAATGTGCGTAACATCGTCACATTTTTGTTCAGCCGAAAGACAGTACCGCTTTCCTTTGGAGTATGGCGGTGTCCGCACTCCGACAGCACAGTGGACAGTCACAGGTGCAGGAAGCTGTGTCCTGCGTAATGATAAAAAAGGTCCGTCGGTTGCAAGAGCGACTGTGGGAAAAATTATTGACCTTGGCGTTAAAGATGCCAACAATATGGGTGCGGCAATGGCACCTGCTATGGGTATAATAGGACCAAGGGTGATAGGAGCAATCCAATTCCACAGGATTGACGGGCATATTTTCGCCTGTCCTTCGTTAAAATCCTCGGCAACCCGTCAGGGTTATCTGCGGTTTTGCCTTGGTCAGTCTAAAATCTGCTCCGCCTATCCTATAGTTTGGATTGCTCCTGTCACCTTACCCGATTGGAAATGGCAGGTTGTTACATCAAAAATTTTATTACGAAAGGAGTGTCCAATCGGGTAAATACTTTAAATGAGGTTTGCCTATGGAACAAATAAAAACATTACAAGACTTAATCGATGAAGTTCTTGAAATTACCTACGGACACTATGGCGCACAGTATAGAAAACACCTGATTGAAATAGATACGGAACGCTACTACATACTTAAAGCTTCGGGTAAGCTCTACGACCATATCGCCGAAAAGGATAGGGAGGGTGAACGTGAGGAGCAAAATCATAGATAAATGCAGCCGACTGACGAGAAAATCAGTCGGCTTTATGATATATACCAAATATTTCCGAATCTTGTTTAAATAATAGACAAATGATTTGTAAATTGCTATAAATTATTAATTGCCATATTACCTGTTTTGTGGTAAAATTTAGATATATCAAAATATGGACTAAGAATTACAATAAAGAATCTTGAAAACAAAACTAAGGAGCATAATTGTGAACAGTAATTTATCTGTAGAAAGAAAAAAATTATTAGAACGATATCTTGACGCTGCTGCGAATCTTTACGGAATTATTCCGCTGAGCAAAATTCTTAAAATCTATAATTCGCAGAACGAGCCAATTACTGAGAATGATTTTCTGCAATTTATTGAGGATTTAGATTTAAGCCATAAATACTACTATATCATCGGAGAAGATGAGTTTTACAACGATGTGGATATAGTTTCTCCCATAGAGCGAGATATTGTAGCGGAATATATAGTAATGGAAGATGGAGACCCTATGTATTACCAAATTAAAGAAGGACAATTTGGTAAACCATACTTTGTACCTGAAAAGGAAAAGTTACTGAAATATGAGGATAGTCTGTACATAGAAAAGACTTTATCTTTTATCAGTTTTCGTGCTTTTCTTAGAAATCAATCATATCTGACAAAAGAAAAAGCAGACGAGATTGCAGAAGAGATATGCAGCAGCGCAAATGTTTATAATGGCTCTATAGATGATGCGATTAAAATGGCGGATTTCTTAGGATTTCAGTTCACAGCTTCAAGTATGAATGAGTTTAACCGTTTGTTTACAGATATGTTCAATGATACAAGACTTCATATTAATTGCGGTCATACTCCAAATGAGATGTATAAGATTTAGGTAGTGGTATGAATATCTAAACATTATGTAATGAAATAAACCTACAATCCGAAATCAAAAGCCGAGTGCTCAGATTCGTTGACCAATTCGATTTTGCAACAGTAGATAAACAGTTAAAAGATTTTCTTACATATGAGAAAATGGAAAAGGCTCGATTAGAGTTACAAGCGATTCTTGGTGATGATGAGGATAATATAAAAATCCTTGCTTGTATGATGAAAGCGTCTGTCGATGCTTATAATATTTGCAAAG
>JAFLSM010000060.1 GCA_022510955.1 Ruminococcus sp.
CATAAAAAAGAAAGCAGACACTTTTTTCGTGTCTACTTTCATTTTACACCTTCAGTATTCACTACAAGGGTGTTTTAGCTTTTTTGAATATATAATTAATTGAGATTTTAAGCGGTATTATAAAATTACTTGATTTCACAATTAGGTAAATACCAATTTAAAGCTTCTTCGGCATTCATTCCGTTTTTACACAAATAATCAAGACCCTCAATGCTTACTCCGACACACTCGGAATTTTTATCATATTCTTTTGAGAAGCAATCCCAGGGAGAGGCAACGGGCGATATGTAGCTGTAGTTTTCGTTATATACAGTATTTCCGTTTGAAATTATGGAGTAGGGTATATAAACATTTTTGTTATCAGAGTATATTAATAATTCTTTTGAAGAACTAATTATGTTCTCAATTTTAGAATATATTTCTTGTGTAGAATTATCAGCGTTTTCTGTATATAAAAAGACGCTGTTGTCACTTAAATCAAATTTATTAGGTTCTAAGGAATAATTGTTGTTAAGCAAAATGGTAATTGCCTTAACAGTTTCGTCGGAGTAATCACTTTTATAAAGTGCCGCCACAAGCCCGCACAGTATCTTGTCCTCATCTAATTGGCTGTTGTCATCAACTTCGCTCTCATACTTTGCATTATCTGCAGTTGACATAGTGTTTTGGATTTTAGTTTTTGTTCCGCATTTTGCTACTGCAAATGGTAGAAATGCCATCAGGGTGAGCATGAGCAAAATTGCAATAACTTTCATTTTCATTTATAACACCTTAATTTCGCACAAAATAACAGTATAAACCACAACATAATTGTGTTTTATTTTTCTTGACATATTGCAGTGATTGTCTTAAAATAATATATGTATGAATATATTTGAAAATTACTCATATATAATCTTTATTGATTAAACAGCAACAGTATACTGTTGTTAATAAGGCGCAATATAATAGTTTTGAGAAACGGAGATAGCTATGAAGATTAAAAATTCTTTAATTCCATTTATTCCAATTACTTTGTTAATGATTGCATGCAAGCTCGCCAGTCTTTTTGGACTTGACAGCGACGGACTTTTTTGGGGCATGAGCGGTATGACGCTTACATATATTGTAATCGGCATTACCTTGTTTTTGTTTGTTGTTTGTTTTGTAATTAATATTTTTGACAGAAAGACTGCTCAGGTCTATGCTGTCAAAAAGAACCCGATAACAGGTATTTTAGCAATTCTTTCAGGTGTTTCAGTTGTGGCGTCATCAATATTCGGTGTTGTCAGCAATCAGTCAGAAACAGAGTACTATGTGATGACATTAATCACAGCGGCACTTTCAATTCCGACTGCTATCGCATTGATTGCAATGTCAAAGGTACACTTTTCCGGTAAATCTACTGTATCAAGTATATCACTCCTTTATGTTTTTCCGTCATTATGGGGATGCGCAGAGCTTGTTACAGAATTTATGAATTCTACAAAGGTTTCAATTTCTGCAACAGATATGACAGCTTTGTTTTGTTATGTTTTCCTGACTCTCTACTTATTCTCATATTCTATGATTGTGTCAAAAATAAAGGGCAGACACCCTGTTAAAGCCTGCTTTATCTACGGCTTACCGGCTGCTGCTGTTTCAATTACATTTGGTATTTATGAAATTTTATATGCGTCAAGAGCTGTTGAAAATCTTGGTCTTTCAACAATCTTAGTCGGTGCAGAATTTTTAATCCTCGGTTTGTATGCAACTTCTTTCCTTTTTGAGATGTCAAGAAATTACCTTACAAAGGATGAGGTTGAAATTCTTGACAGTATGCCTGATGATAACGATCCAAAAGAAGAAAGTTATGCAAGTGTTGCAAATTACGATGATGAGCTTGTAATTTCTCATTCAGATAATGTTAACGACTCCAAAGGCGATCAAATAAGTGATTATGTTCCAAGTGCTGAGGATATTAGTGATTTTATTATGGGATATGACGCTCAAGAAGATGATGAACCCATCCCGTATTTCACTAAAGAGGAAATGGAAAAATCAGCTGATTTTACAAATATTTTTGTAACTCCAAATGCTTATGATGAGCCGGAAGAACTTATTAAGCAAGAAAAGGTTAACACGACTGTAAATTCAATGAAGTCTGAAAAAACACCTGAATCTTCAATTCAGTATACTCAGAATGAAGAGAAATCAACTGAAGAGAATTTGGCTGAAGAGAATTTGGCTGAAGAGAACCCTGTAAATTTCGTTGAGGAAAATGTTCAGGAAGTTAAAGTTCCAGAAATTCCTTCAAATGAAAAAGTAACTCCTTTAGATTCAAATGAGAGTGAAATTGACAGAATTCTTTCAGAAAACAAATCTAATCGCACTGAAACGGTTTCGGATGAAAAAGAGATGAGTGAAAGTGATAAAAAAGCTAAGCAGATGGATGATATTGATGCTTTGCTTAAATCACTCGATGATTTAAAATAAGTGTTGACAGTACTAATTTAAAGTGATATTATATATTTAATCAGTACTAACTTGATAAATACAAAAGCTGTGATAAGGACACGGATTGTAATTAACCAATTTTCAGAGAGCAGGATATTATGCTGTGAGTCCTGCATTTGGTCTTACATTCTACCACCTTTGAGTCTGCACAGGAAATGGTGCGGCGTATGACTGCGTTAAGGTCTTTAAGGGCATAACTAATGATTTATTTATGCTGAATTCGGGTGGAACCACGAGTAAATTCGTCCCAGTACTCTTATGAGTATTGGGATTTTATTTTTGTATATTATTTTTTATATTGAGGAGAATAAATATGATTAATGTTGAACTCAAAGGCGGAGTAGTCAAGGAATTTGATGAAAATATTACTCCTGCTGAAATCGCAAAATCAATCGGAATGGGACTTTATAAGTCAGTATGCTGTGCACGAGTTAACGGAGAAGTTGTTGACCTTCGCACACCGCTCAAAGATGATTGCCGTGTTGATTTGCTTACATTTGATGACCCTGACGGCAAAAAGACTTTCTGGCATACGGCGTCTCATGTGCTTGCGCAGGCTGTAAAGAGATTGTATCCTGATGCAAAGTGTGCAATCGGTCCTGCTGTAGACAGTGGTTTCTATTATGATTTTGATGTTAAAAAGCCATTTTCACAGGATGACCTTGAAAAAATTAAGGCTGAAATGAAAAAGATTGTAAAATCAGGCATTGAAATTGAACGCTTTGAGCTTTCTCCTGAGGATGCAATTAAAAAGCTTGAAGATATGAACGAGCCATATAAGATTGAGCTTGTAAAAGAGCACGCAGATAACGGCGAAAATATTACATTCTACAAGCAGGATGATTTTACAGACCTTTGTGCAGGTCCTCATCTTATGAATGTTTCTGTTCTCAAGGCTATTGAGCTTACAAACTGTACAGGTGCATATTGGAGAGGCGATGCGAACAATGCACAGCTTTGCCGTGTTTATGGCGTTGCATTTCCAAAGGCCTCAATGCTTGAAGAACACCTTAAAATGCTTGCAGAAGCAAGAAGCCGTGATCACAACAAGATTGGCAGAGAGCTTGAGCTTTTTACAACTGCAGATGTAATCGGACAGGGATTACCTATTCTTCTTCCAAAGGGAGCAAGAATTCTTCAGCTTTTACAGCGTTTTGTTGAGGATGAGGAACAGCGTCGTGGTTGGCAGCTTACAAAAACTCCGTATATGGCAAAAAGTGATTTGTATAAAATAAGCGGTCACTGGGATCATTATCAGGACGGTATGTTTGTACTCGGCGATCCCGAAAAAGATGATGAAGTATATGCACTTCGTCCAATGACTTGTCCTTTCCAATATCAGGCATATCTAAATCGTCAGCGTTCATATCGTGACCTTCCTATAAAATATAACGAAACTTCAACATTGTTCCGCAACGAGGCAAGCGGTGAAATGCACGGTCTTATCCGTGTTCGTCAGTTCACACTTTCCGAAGGACATTTGATGTGTACGCCTGATCAGCTTGAAAATGAGTTTAAGGATTGTCTTGAGCTTGCAATATATATGCTTAAAACTCTTGGACTCTATGATGATGTATCCTATCGTTTTTCACAATGGGATCCTACTAATACCGAAAAATATATCGGTACTCCTGAGCAGTGGGACGAGGCACAGGGTATTATGCAGAAAATTCTTGATCACCTTGAAATTCCGTATGCAATCGGTATTGGAGAGGCCGCTTTCTATGGTCCTAAGCTTGACATTCAAATCAAGAATGTTTACGGCAAAGAGGATACACTTATCACTATCCAGATTGACCAAATGCTTGCAAAGCAGTTTGATATGGAATATGTTGATAAGGACGGCACAAAGAAGAATCCTTACATTATCCACAGAAGCTCAATCGGCTGTTACGAAAGAACCTTGGCACTTTTGATTGAAAAGTACGCAGGTGCATTTCCAATGTGGCTTGCACCGACTCAGGTTAAGCTTTTAGCTGTTGCTGACAGACATCTTGACTATGTTTATGAAATCAAAAAGGCTCTTGAGGCGCAGGGAATGCGTGTTGAGGTTGACGGCAGAAGTGAGAAAATCGGTTATAAAATCCGTGAAGCACAGCTTGAAAAAGTTCCTTATATGTTCATCATCGGCGACAAGGATGTTGAGGCTCAGACTGTTTCTGTTCGTCATCGCAAAGAGGGTGACCTTGGTGCAATGCAGCTTGATGACTTTATAAAAATGGCGGTTGAAGAAATTGACAATAAGACTATAAAATAAACTGCTAAAATCATATAAAAATTTCTGTTATAGGGAAGGTGTAATATGTCAGGCTGTCTTACTCCGTATGACAAAAAAGCATACCGTGAGTCAAAGCGACGCCGAAAACAGGCGCTAAAGGCTGACAAAACAGGCAGAATTATGCCTTTTAGTACAACAAAACGCAGGATTATAATTGCAATTTCAATAACAGTCACCATTTTTGTGACGGCTGTTTGCGGATACTTCTTATTTGCATATTTCAATGATGTTGAGGGAACAAATGCACAGTATGTTTCAGAATTTGAAGAAAAAGAGCTTTTGATGATTGTAAGTCAGTCAAATCCTCTTGACGATTCATATGTTCCGCATCTTGAAAATTTTGAAGGCTATAAAATAAATACATTGATGCTTGACTCATTAAAGGAAATGTATGATGATGCAAATTCTGAAGGTATAAACCTAAAGATAATTAATGCCTATATTCCTTTCGACACGCAACAGGAAATGTATGAGCAAAAGCTTGAAGAATTGCTTTCAAACTCTGATTACACACTGGTTAGGGCGGAGAGTGAGGCAAATCGCACTGTCCCTAAGGGCGGTAACAGTGAATTTCAAACAGGTTTGCTCGTAGATTTTGATATAAATGATGCCAAGGTGTCAGCGTGGCTTGAGTTGAATTGTGTGAAATACGGCTTTATATTGCGATATCCTGAGGGTAGCGAAGATGTGTGCAATCACACCGTCTCAAATTCAATTTACCGATATGTTGGTAGGGAAAACGCTGTAAATATGCGTTCTTATAATATGATTCTTGAGGATTACAACTTATATCTTGAAACTCGTCAGAATCAATAGAATAATTCTAATTTAGAATATACAGTATTTGTTTTAAAAATTTTTAAAAAATACTTGCTTTTTGTAATTTGATGTAGTATAATTAATCCGTTAATTGTGTAAAGTCAGGCAGGTGAAAACAATGAAAGAGAATATCCATCCTAACTACGAGCAGACAACAATTACTTGCGCTTGCGGTAATGTTATCGAAACCGGTTCAACAAGAAAGGACATTCGTGTTGAAATTTGTTCAAAGTGTCATCCGTTCTTTACAGGTAAGCAGAAATTGGTTGATACAGGCGGACGCGTTGATAGATTTAAAAAGCGTTTTGGTATGGACAAATAATTTATTTATGTATTGTTTAGGCGACACGGCTGTGTCGCCTTCTTTACTTTGAGAGGTAACTATGTCATCAGACTACAAAACAGTACAATTTGAAGCAAAGGGTGAGTTTGTCGAAAAACGCTCACGCTTTATAGGTTACTGCAAACCCGTAACAACTGAACAGGAGGCTGTTGAATTTATCAACAGCAAGCGGGCAGAGCATTGGGACGCAACACACAATGTATATGCCTACTCGCTTCGAGAGGGCAACATCAAGCGTTACAGCGATGACGGTGAACCGTCGGGAACAGCAGGAATGCCAACTCTTGATGTAATTATAAAAAATGACATTTATGATGTCTGCATTGTGGTAACACGCTATTTTGGCGGTGTGCTTCTTGGCACAGGAGGTCTTGTGCGCGCCTATTCACAGGGGGCAAAGGTTGCACTTGAGGCAGGAAAAGTTGTACTTATGCAAAGCTGTGCAATTTGTCAGGCAAAATGCAACTACAATCAGTACGGTAAGGTTTCATCTCTTATAATTGATCTTGGTGCGGTTGTTGATGATACTGTTTATGAGGCTGATGTAATAATTAAATTTCATATAAAGCCCGATATGCTCAATACTCTAAATAAAAAGCTTGCAGACGCAACTTCGGGAGAGGTGCAGGCAATTACGGACAGTGAAGAGTACTTTGCTGTTGCAGATGAAATTCACTGACTGCTATGAATAATGAGTTGTAAAAGAAAAAAATTATATAATTATTTAAAAAATTTTTAAAAAAAAGAGGAATTTAAAAATTTTTAGCGTAATAATCTAATAGGAAGACAGAAAGGAGGAGTTTTTGTGGCTTTCCCTGAGAGTTTTTTGCAAGAGCTTAAAATGCGAAATGACATAACTGAGGTTGTGTCAAGCTATGTCAATCTTAAACGCAGAGGCCGCAATATGGTGGGACTGTGCCCGTTTCACGGCGAAAAAACTCCTTCATTTAATGTATATACCGAAAACGGTTCATTTTATTGCTTTGGCTGTGGTGTTGGCGGAGATGTAATTTCCTTTGAGATGAAGATTGAAAATCTTGACTATGTTGATGCTGTCAAGGCGCTTGCACAGCGAGCAGGTATGGATATACCTGAAAATAGCTATGACGACAGCTTAAGCAAACTGCGTAATCGTGTGTTTGAGGCAAATCGTGAAGCGGCACGATTTTACTATTCAACACTTAATTCTAAGTCAGGAGCAGCAGGACTTGCTTATTTTCATTCAAGAGGACTTTCCGATCGCACTATCCGTCACTTCGGACTCGGGTTTGCTGATGATAATTGGACAAGCTTGTGCAGTCATTTGAGAAGTAAGGGATTTAAGGATAACGAGCTTGTCGCTGCAAACCTTGCAGTGCAAAGGAGAAACGGCAAGGGGATTTATGACCGTTTTACAAACCGCGTTATGTTTCCTATCATTGACCTTAGAGGTAATGTAATTGCATTCGGCGGAAGAATTATGACCAACGAAAAACCTAAATATCTCAACACCTCAGACACACCTGTGTTCAAGAAGAGCGCAAATCTCTTTTCGCTTAATAATGCAAAGAATTCAGGCACTCGCACTCTGATTTTGTGTGAGGGTTATATGGATGTAATTGCTGTCAATCAGGCAGGTTTTACAAATGCTGTAGCGACACTTGGCACCGCTCTTACATCAGAACAGGCTGTGCTTATGAAACGCTATGCCGATGAGGTTATCATCTGCTATGATGCTGATGAAGCAGGGCAAAAGGCAACGGCAAGGGCAATTCAGATTCTCCGCAACGCAGGACTTCTTATCCGTGTTCTTTCAATTCCAAGTGGTAAAGACCCTGATGAGTTCATTCGTTCCAAAGGCAGTGACGGTCCGCTTGCATTCAAGGCTTTGCTTGAAAAAAGCGGTAACGACATTGAGTATCGACTGCAAAAGTTGAAACAGGAGCATAATATAGAAACTACAGACGGCAGAGTTGCATTTTTAGAGGCTGCGTCAAGGGTGATTGCTACAATCAGCAGTCCTATTGAACGCGATGTTTACTCCTCAAAAATATGTGCAGAGCTTAATGTTGATAAAAATGCCTTTAAGCAACAGCTTTCTCGTTTGACAAGCAGAGCAAACCGAGATAACCGCAAGCAGGAAATAAGAAAAATTCAAACCGATTTAAGTCGCAGAAATGACAAAATTAATACTGACCACTACAAAAAGCCACGCAGTTCATCTGCTGAAGAGGCGCTGGTGGTCTATCTTGTCAACAATCCCGATTCGGCAGTTGAGATTTCCTCAAAACTCAGACCTGAGCAGTTTCAAAACAGCCTAATAAGGCGTTATTATGAGTATATTTTAAATCGCATTAATGACGGGCTTGACCCGCTTAATAATATAACGGCAGATTTTTCAAGTGATGAAGCCTCAAAGCTTTTTCAGCTTATGTCCCAAACAATATCGTCGGTGTCAACTCCGCAGGCAATGAGGGAATACATTGAGGTTATCAATGAAGAAAGTAAAAAGCTGTCGTCTGATGACATTTCATCAATGTCACCGAATCAACTCATGAGTTATCTTGAGCAAATGAAGAAAAACAAGCAGTAATATTAATACATTTTTTGTATTTGTATAAAGAAAGGGAGATGTGTATGTCAGCACAGCCGGAAAAGAAAAACATTATAAAAGAGCTTGTAGAGCTCGGTAAGCAAAGCGGTCAAATCACTAACCAAGATATTCTTGACGCAATGGGCGAGCAGGATTTTGATCCTGAACAGCTTGAAAAATTGTATGACAGCATTGAGTCACAGGGAATAAAGATTATACAGGATATAGGTGACATCAAAATTGATGATATTGACCTGACAGATGGCAAAGGCGGTGCTGACAGCGACAGCATAACGGCATCAGAAACAGGTATTGCTATAGATGACCCTGTAAAGGTGTATCTCAAGGAAATCGGACGAGTTCCGCTTCTGTCTTCTGATGAAGAAATTGAGCTCGCAATTAAAATTGGTGATGGCGATGTTCCTGCAAAGCAGCGTTTGTCAGAGGCGAATCTCCGTCTTGTAGTCAGCATTGCAAAGCGTTATCTTGGCAGAGGTATGTCATTCCTTGATCTTATTCAGGAGGGAAATCTCGGTCTTATCAAGGCTGTTGAAAAGTTTGACTACACTAAGGGCTTTAAATTTTCAACATATGCAACATGGTGGATAAGACAGGCTATCACCCGTGCTATTGCAGATCAGGCACGAACAATACGAATTCCTGTTCATATGGTAGAAACAATTAATAAGGTAAAAAAGGTGCAGAGTCAGCTTTTGCATCAGAACGGTCACGAGCCTACTCCTAACGAAATTGCCGCAGAAATTGATATGCCTGTTGATAAAGTGCGAGAGATTATGCGTGTGGCACAAGAGCCTGTTTCTCTTGAAACTCCAATCGGTGAGGAAGAGGATAGCCATCTTGGCGACTTCATTCCCGACAACGATGCACCGGCTCCTGCTGATGCGGCGTCACACACAATGCTTCGTGAACAGCTTTCCGATGTGCTTTCGACCCTAACTCCTCGTGAAGAAAAGGTGCTTCGTCTTCGTTTTGGTCTTGAAGACGGAAGAAGCCGTACTCTTGAAGAGGTTGGCAAGGAGTTTAATGTAACCCGTGAGCGTATTCGTCAGATTGAGGCAAAGGCGCTTCGCAAACTTCGTCATCCATCTCGCAGCCGCAAGCTGAAAGATTATTTAGATTATTAATTTTCTGTTATGGAACTAAAATTTCAATCAAATCCGCAATCAAATCAAGAAAACTTCACTTTTGAACAGTGCGGTCAAATGCTTGACGAAATCGCCGACAGTATGCCGGTTGAGCTTTATCGTGAGCTTAACGCAGGCATTTCACTTGTTCCTCAGGCAAAAATTCATCCGGCGGCGGTAAATAATGATCTTTACATACTTGGTGAATATGTGCGTGATTACATAGGTAAATCTATTGTGTTTTATTACGGTTCAATAAATCGTATTTACGGTAATCTTCCTCACGACCAAATTTTTAAAGAACTGGAGAGGCTTTTTCATCACGAGCTTCGCCATCACAACGAATTTTTAGCAGGTTGTGATGACCTTGGTGATTATGACCGAGAGCAAATTGAAGCCTATCTTAAATCTAAAGAGAATAATAATTAATAACTTTATCAACTAATTAATGCTTCCTTAATATAAGGGAGCATTTTTTGCTTTATAGGGATTTTATAAATATTTAGTAGATAGGCAAATTTCTATAAAGTAAAAATATAATTATTTTACAATTTACATAAAATATAAAACGATTATAGAAATAATTATATCTATTTTGCAAAATGAACAAACAAATGTTAATTTTATTGTAAAAATTAACAAAGTTATCAAAACAAACAAAAATTATCAATAATATGGATTGATTTTTGCGAATTTGTATGATAAAATACATACGATGAATGTTGGTGCAAGTGTGTTTTGTGATGGAACATTTTGTATTGTTCTCTGTTGGTCAGGCAGAAAAACATCCGTTATTTGCGATTTTATTTTTTGTAAGCAATACTTTGAGAGTGTGTTGTTTGCAGATACAGAAAAGAAGAATTGAATTATATTCCTTGTTTTAAAATCGATTAATGCACTTATGCCTGCAAAAAATAATAAAAAATGGAGGATTTTTTATGAAAAAAAATATTAAGCATGTTTCCAAACGCATGCTGGCTATTATGCTTACAACAATGATTATTATGTCAACAATGATTATCGGCTCAATTTCAGTTGGTGCAGCTGTTTCTTACTGGCAAGTAGCCGGTGACTTCAACAGTTGGAATACAAGCAGTTCTGCCTATAGAATCAATGGTAACTCCGGTAATGTAACATTAGATTTAAATGATAAAATAGGTAGTAGCATTAGTTTTAAAATGGTTGCACATGAAGGCAGCAGTGATACTTGGTGTGCTGCTTCAGGTCTTAAGATGGGAACTCAACTGAAATTAGGATGGGGTTCTGGCGATAATATGTCTTTAAGTATAACTAAACGCTATGTTACTTTCGATATATTTTGTGATGGAACAGACAACTACCTAACTGTTACAGAATCTAATACCAAGCCAGGCGGTGAAGTAAAAAATGCAACAGTTTATTTTAAGAATACAGGGTCTTGGGGAAATGTTTATATACACTATTGGGGTGGAACAGATGCTACTTCTTGGCCTGGAAATAAAATGACAAAAGTTTCAGGAACGACTGATATTTACTCATACTCTTTCCCTAATGATAACAATAATTGTATTTTCCACAACAACTCGGGCGGTGACAGTAATCAAACTGATGACCTCACCGTTAAAGATGGTTATCTTTACACTTGGAAAACTGGCGGTAAATCTTCAAATAAAGATAGTAACTGGTCAAGTGAACCTTATAGTCCCAACAGTGAAATCACTCTTACAGCTGCTACATCTTCCTACGGTTCTCTTTCATTCAAAGTAAATGGCACTTCCGCAACTACATCTAAAGCAGGCGACACAGTAACAATCACTGTATCTCCAAATAGTGGCTATTCCTGCACAGGCCTTACAGCATCATATACTAATACAAGTAGCACAACTACAAATAAAACATTGTCAGTATCCGGCAATACTGCTACATTTACTGTTCCTGATGATGTCAAGGTAACAAATGGTAAAGGCTCAATTACATTTACAGCTTCATTTGCTCAAAATTTAACAGGTGTTACTCTAACTGCAAGTTCAACAAGCATCACACAGGGTGATTCAGTAACTCTTACTGCAACTCCGACTCCTGCTAATATCACCGGATGCACATATGCATTCTATCGTACAACTAACAACTCTGTAAGTTCTAATGATAAAGTAATTGTTTCATCAACTTCTAATAAGACTACTGACACACCTGATGTAGGCACATATTATTATTATGTAAAAGCTACAAAGGGTAGCAATACAGTAACATCACCATTAGTTAAAGTAGAGGTTTCAGGTTCAGATGGATCACACACCATTAAAGTATGGTTCAAGAGCTCTTCAGCATTCTCCTATACACCGTCAGTTAAACTTGACAACGGTTCCTATCAAGAAATGAGCAGAATTAAAAAGGGTGAAACCGGTAGCACATACATTGGTTCAACCTATTCAGGCACTCTTGATTTCTTCTGGTATTATGCTGATATTAGGGTTGATTCAAGCACCGAACATACTTTTACATTCAAAACAGCCAATACTTCTGTACTTGCAACCACAGAGAGCAGTGAATTTAGTGGCAGTGAATATTACTTTGCAGTAAACAATCTTATGAGGGATACAGTGCTCGTAGACCTAACAGGTCAGCCTGATTACATCAAAAACTACCATCGTACAGCAACTCATATGGTAGATAGTGGATTGATTGATGGTGACAGCACACTTGGCTACACTTTCATAAACGGCAAAGAATATGCAATGGGTGCAATTGCTAACGAAGAAACCGCACAAGTTCAAAGCGATCTTAAAACAGAAGTTCTCACAAGCAGATTAACTAAGGCTTATGCAGTAAGTGCATCATCAGTTGGTGCCGGCAAAGTTCCATTCACTATTGATTCTGCTACACTTGCTCAGAAGTGTGCTGCAGACGTTGAAAATACTTCCGAACTCCAAATGGCTCTTCTTGATGTAAACCTTGATGGTAAGGTTGACATTAATGACGTTACAATAATGCAGAAGTTGCTTGTACAATAATAACTTTGGTATCAAATAATACTATTATGTACAATGTCTGTTGCAAAAATTAAAGCTTGGTTACAATCTTTATAAGAAATTAATCAAATAATTATTTATCAGATAGTTGCTTTTGCTAATAATGAAACTGCCCCAAATAACAGTTGTGTTTATCATACTGTTATGGGGCAGTTCCTGTTTTTACCATTATAGGAAATTGCACATAACATTACAGTTGAGCACTAAAGGGCGTTTATATATGGTGCTGTCTGCTCGTATAAGTAGAGCCCACCGGCTGTTTTTTCTTACCTTATTAGGCTCTATGTCAATAGTTGGGGTAAACCCGAAAAAAGAATTTTACAAGCGAT
>JAFLSM010000061.1 GCA_022510955.1 Ruminococcus sp.
TTTTTATTTTTGTAGGCTCTATTTGTTACCCCAACTTTTATTATAGAGCCGTTTTCTATGCTTATCCAAATTTTAATCAAAAGAAAAACAACCATAAATTAACAAGGCAAGTTTAAAAATTTTTTGCCTTGTTAATTATTTTAGTCTATCATATGCGTAAGAGATAGTTTTTACATCATAAATTGACACACTAGTGCATTTGAACTTTGACTTATCGAAAATAGCCAGATTCACACCGCTTGGACACATTGTGCTGACATACTCAATACCATCATAATTTTTGCTGCGAATATAATCACTGATATATTGCGTTGGCAGATAATCCAAAGAATTATCATTTCGTAATGGTTTTGCAATTTCTTTGCCAATCATTTTTAAATGTTCAATATTAATAGCATATTGAGTGAAGTCAAATCCATATTGAACACCAATGAACGGACTTATCTTATCGATATCAGCCAAATTAATAACATCAATATCTTCACTTAAAACGAAACGACCTACAGTTACATAATCGTAAACACCAGCGCGTATTTCATAGAATGTTGTTTCTTTCGAATCAGACAAGTAAAGAACTTGTATTCCTATTGGATTTACTCTGCCACTACTTGATTTACCATCGGACGGAGGTCCCATATCATTTTCAGTAAAACCATTTTCATCTGGACAAATCCTTGCTCTATAAAACACTTTCCTTGCTTTATACGATTTGCTTGCACAACGCAAAAAAGTAAATAACATATCTGTGTTAATATAATTACTATGAAAACGGTTTCTGAATTTTATTTCCTCTACAAAATCATTCCAACAGTGATTTTGTAAAATAGAATTACTTTCAAGATACTCATAATCTTGACTTTGAGGTATACCCACTGGACTATCAAAAAGTTCTGATTCTTCTGCATATCTATCAGCACATATTGACGTTATAAGTTTATAAATACCATACGCTTCTAAATTAAATATGTGCCATTTGTAACAAAGAATATTTTTGATTAAATCCGTCGATTCTTTTGGGAAATCATCTGGGAGATTGGATATAGGCATATATGTATCAAGCAATCCATCGAACATATCCGAAAGCGTTTGATCTTGTCCTATTTCATAAACATTAGCGTTCTTAGACCCGCAAAAATCACAATTGCCAACTTTTTTATTGCCGTCAATTATGGCTTTAATTTCCGAATCGCAGAAACAATTGCTACAACAATACATATTATTTTTCCTCATTCAAATATTTGCTCATCAATTCTAAATGATGCATTAAGGATAATTTTTTTACAGTTCCTAAACCGGGATAGGTTTGGTTATCGTAATGTTCCAAAAACGTTTTAAGACCAAAAGTCATTTCGATATTTGGTTTTTCATTTCTGTACCATTTTGTTAATTTTTTAACAGCCTGATAAAACTTCAAAGCCGGGTTTGCAATATCTTCATTAGAGTCTGAAACAAAATGCTTCACTCTTAAAGATTTATCGTCTGCAAAATATACAATGTGAATCGCAACAGCATACGGTGCAAAACCAGAATCGGAATATTCATCGCCTATAATCGAATAATCTGAAAACCCAACAAATCCGTCTTCAATATAGTAAATGTGGTCATCCGAAAAAAATTCATCAGTTACATCTTGATAATCAGCATTGCGCTCCTGTTTTTTGAACTTATCGTCAAGTAGCACCTTGTTTCTTCTTATTTTTCTTCTAAAGACACTTTCATCTGGAATTAAAGCAAATTTAGGATATTCAGACTCAAAATATTTTTCGTACAACCAAAGCCAATCACGATTTGTTGCAATAACTAACATATCTTGCTTTTTTACGATATCGTACTCGCCCCAATAATTAAGCAATTCGTGGCAACCATTTTAAATAATAACAGATTTTATTACATTGGAATCTTTGTATTGTTCTTCAAATTTATCTCTATATGTTGCTTCTTTTGAATCTTGCTTGACTTTTTGATAATCAGACAAAAAAGTTCCTACAGAAGGATTTCTAATAATAGAAATGGGATGATTGGCTTTTATAAATTCAGCCATCATATTTACTAATGTCGGAGATAATTTAACCGGTTCAACGATAGGAACTATATTTTTGCTTATAAGATTATTTGCAACAAGTTCGCGCAAGGCAAGTAGTTCATATTGACGTCCTCTTACATACGGAAAATACATTTATATGCCTCCTCATCTATGAGCATTAGTAAGAAATTGACTTATAGTTTTCCAATCTTTATCACTTGGTTTTAGAAAATATATTAAAGACTTTAGTTCATACGGGATTTTGTTTAGATTGCAAATTTCAATTTTATTTCTTTTCTTTAATTCTTTTAAGAACATAGTGTATGCATCAATAATTGGTATTTTAGAAAATCGTTCTAAGCATTCTCCGTAATAAAACACCTGTGATGTCTTAGGTAATTCTCCGTAATATTTAATAATAATGCTTTCAAATTCTGGTTTGTGTAAAATTTTAAATATTGTTGTATGATCCAGCTGTGAATTATCAACAATTGGCTCTTTTCGTTTCGTCATGCTCAAAGTTTCCTGAGATGTCAAACAATATACACCAACATTTGTATCCTTAAGTATCTCACATGCCTGTTCGAATTGTTGTTCGGAAGTCACGACGCAAACATGATTAAAGGCTTTATAATAATCTCTAATTTGAGTATTTAATCGTTCAAAAGTATCTAATGCTGTTTTAATTTCATAAACTACTGCCTTACCATTTATAAGTATAAAATCAGCTTTAGATTTACTTATTGGGATTTGTTTTAAAGCGGTTGTGGTATTAACGCTATGTTTACCAAGCAAAAGTTTATTGAGTAATGTATTTTGATAAAAATATTCATTACGATATTCATTAGACATATAACTGTAAATTTCACTTATTAACATTTCATTACTTTTATCTTCTGGATCATTTATATATCTTCTTATTACAGCATCAAAGATTGATGTATCATCAAAATGAATCATATCCGAAAAAGTATTTTGTGTGAAGAGGCGATTTAATATTATATTATTTTTTGCCATTTTTCATCCTCCTTCACATAAGTATTACCTTACATATTAATGATAACACATTAGCCGTTATTTTACAAGTGGTAGCTTGAATTCCGTATTGTAAATAGATGTACCTCCATTTTAGGTAAAATAAAGCAACGATACAGATGTGTTTGAGGGCGGATTTATTCCGCCCTGCTCGATTATTTTACATCTTCTTTTCTATACTCTGCTATAACCACTCCTGATATTCTCTTTGTCCTTCCTCGGTTTCGAAAAAAGCGAGGATATCATCCACGAACACCCTTGCGAGAGATTCGAGTTCGTGCTTTGGGATGTTGCTCTGTTTTGCCGACATTTGGCATCACAGCGTTTGTTTTTATTTGTCGTCCTCCTTTACGTTTTTATCTTAAATCCGCTCTTAGGGCGGGATTTCGGGCGGTTCTTGCGCTCACGATTTGTTTCTTCTACCAATTATCATCTTCTACCTCGTTATCAATAATCATCGCCAAATCAGCTGCAAGATTAACAGCACCGTAGGCAATATCGCTCCAAGTAGGAACCACTGCACTTTCGTTCGTGTCGCTGCCTGTAACTCCACCTTCAATTTCTGAAGTTCCGTACCAAATATCTTCTGCATACTGTCTGTCTGATTCTTCAACTGCTTCTCCATTGAAGATTTCACCGAGTTCATTCCATTCTGTACTGAATCCTGAGTATTGCTCATCCAGTACCGAACCTCGTTGGTAATCAGATTCTCTAAGCCCTCCTGCGTGGGCAGCTTTGCTATCAAATCTGTATTTCGCACAATGGCGTTCCCAATCATCGAGATATGCTCCGCCAGCAGGTTGTACTGTTCGGGTTTCAGCATTAGATACTTCGGCTGAATTGGTTCCGTCAGCGCATTCACTGTTTGATCTGTTATCATCTGTATTTGATTCATTTGTTGTAATTGGTTTAAGTCCATATAAATCCTCCATGTTTTTT
Organism: Ruminococcus sp.; assembly: GCA_022510955.1. GTDB lineage: Bacteria > Bacillota > Clostridia > Oscillospirales > Acutalibacteraceae > Ruminococcoides. The sequence continues at coordinate 3,998 of JAFLSM010000061.1, forward strand.
TCAAGTATTTGTCACCGAATAATCGGTTGTCTCGGAAACGCTGACCATCGGGAGCGGTATAAGTGATGTATTTGTACCGGTCAATCCACTTAACGCCGTAACCCAAGCGTTTCATATTTTCAATGAATTTTTCTTTACTCCGACTATGAACAACTGCCATATCTATAGCGTTCATAAGTCGGGGCTTTTTACTGTCACTACGAAGCGCAGTTCTGTACTCTCTTTGGTTTAGCGAGCGTTGCTTGGGTTTCTGATAAGACTTTAATAATTCAAGCTCGAACTGCTGACATATTTCATCCGAACGATTCCGCAATTCCTCCAAGCCTTTCTCATTAATCTGAATAATTAATCCGTTTTCGCTGTTGACTGAATTTACTACAAAGTGATTGTGACAATGGTCACGATCGATATGTGTTGCCACGACAACCTCAAAGCCGTCAAAGTCTTTCGCCATCTCTACACCGATTTGATGAATCTGCTGTGGAGTAGCTCAACAGTCGGACTTGAACGATTGCACATACTGTTTGAAAAATACACCTTTAGCTTTATTGTATCTGTGCTTCGTAGTCATAAACTCGCTATATGCGGATTCGGGAACACAGTTTTGTCCGCTGACAAGCTTATACGAACAATCATTGACCTCGTCATAAAACATTGTTTTGTAATCCTGAGTTACATAGTCGAGCACTCGTTTCATGGCAACAGCTGATTGCGTTATATTAGAAATCGCTGTAAATATTGTCATTATGAACACCGCCTTGCTATCTCGTCAAGGGATTCAACCGCTTTTGCATAATCAGCTTTTAGTTCGGTTAAGTCAGGACAGACTATCTTCCCCATATTACACAAGGTAGTGAGCTGATTGAGATTTCTACCAATTGCTTTTATCTCTTTCAGCACTTCGGTCAATCCATCAATTTTAATAATTTTCTTGTTCAATGAAGAACATGTAACAAACTCGGTGAAATTCATATTTGCATTTTCAGCTTTTGCCTTTATCTTATCGTAATCACTCTCACGAAATCTTAATGCTACAAGTTTGTTTTTAGTAATCGTTTTGGTTGTAATCCTCTCTTTCTTCTAAATACGGGGTTCGAGATTCCCCGACGAGCGTTTGTATATCGGATGCCGCTGCGCGGTGGGCGTATATACAAACAATATGCTTGCCCTATCCCTTCGGGGATAGATTTTACTACTATCATTCTGCATCAGCTTTTTTCGACTATATATAAAAATCCCTACGTAAATACTGTATAGTTATACCTTGACAGTATCCTCGTAGGGATTTGCTTTGCGTTTATAAATTTGTAAAAGAGCACTTACAGCAGAGAAAATTTAATCTGATTGGGCATTTATTTTACCTGAGATTGCACTATGTGTCAAGGCTCAATTTGGAATTATTTTTTATGGTTTTAAATTCACTTTCAATTTACTGCAGCCAAATCAAAACTAATTGAATTTCTGCTTTCAATACAAAAAGGCAAAAATAATGCCGACAGATAATATCATTAAAAGCTATAACTTGTCGGCATTATATAATTGCTTAATTTATGTTTAGTTTTTAAATAGTAAATGACCATAATACTTCTTATGAAAATATCGCATCACTTTCATCAAATTGCATACAATTTTTATGTATTTTCAATTTTTGATTTTTTGATAAATAATTAACATAACTATTATTATATAAATATAATTTTTGATTGAATATTGATTTATTAATAACACAAACTATCCTAATGCAAGAAAGCTAATTATGTATCTGTGTTAATACTCCCTTATCCATCATATATACTTCATCACAAAGGACTTCAATATCTTCTTTGTTATGACTTGCCAGAAGAATAGTTTTTCCCTGTTCTTTTAAATCTAAAAACAGTTTACGCATATCTTGAACACCGTCATTATCAAGTCCATTCATCGGCTCATCGAGAATCAAAATGTCGGGGTTTTCCATAATTGCCTGAGCGATTCCGAGACGTTGTCGCATACCAAGAGAATATTTACCAACATGCTTCTTACTTTCTGGATTGAGTCCAACTAACTTTATCGTTTCCTTAATTTGTTTATCGTCAATTTTGTTTTTTATCATAGCTAAAAATCTTAAATTTTTAAAACCATTATAATTTGGCAGAAATCCCGGATTCTCTATTATTACTCCAATTTTGTCGGGGATATCCATATCTCTGCTCAATTCTTTGTTATCAATTTTAACAGTGCCTTTTGTGGGCAAATTTAATCCACATATGCATTTAAACAGTACCGTCTTGCCTGAACCGTTTCTTCCTATAATACCTACAATTTTGCCTCTTTCAACACTAAATGTAATATTCTTTAAAACATCGGCTTCTTTAAATGATTTGCATAAATTATTTATTTCGATAATCTTACTCATTGCTTATTCCCCCTCTATAATCCTAATATCCGAATATCTGTTGGTAAAAAATATAATTGTTACCATCACGATAATGATTATCGCATATGAGATTATGGCAAATTCAAAGGTCGGCAAATTATCTGCTTTAGATATACTCAAATAATCTATATTCGACCAAGATACAGGTGAAGCCCACATTAATTCTCTTATATTTCTTGACAGCGGTTCACACAAAATAAAAAATACTGCTAATAATGTTCCCATAAACCTTGTTTTAGTTATGCTGTTGGTTGCATAAATCAAAAATCCTAAAAACACAGAATTTATTACGGATAAAAGAAATGTAAAACATATAGCCTGCAACGGAGAAAAATAAGTTGTGATTTTACCACTTATTATTGCTATAACATTTTCACTCGGATACATACTCAAAGTTCCAAGAGCTGTCCCCCATTCAAACGACCAATCCAAATTAAATACAAATGGCAGAATACTGAATATAATTATAAAAAGGTAGTATATAATTGAAAATAGTATTATGTAAAGAATATTTCCAATTGTCACAGCATTTCTTCCTGCTCTGATAACCATATTAATATTTGATGAGTTTACAAAAGGAGCATTGCAAAAAAACAGCACGGGACCAAGAAGTAAAATAATCCTCATAAATTTCTGACCGTTTAGAAAAGGAAAAAGCCAAGGCGTAACCTCTGCATCAATACATTGAGCATAATCAAATATATCCTTTTCATATACAAAAATAAAAATTGCAACAACAACCAATGTCATCCATATTCTGATGTCAGTTAGTGACAATCTGAATTTTTGCATACAAACTCGTATACTTTTTCTAATTAAATTCATTATTAACCCTCCTTCGTACCGCCTTATAAAATAACATTATAAAAATCACAACTAATGCAATATAAAATAGCAGTGAATAAATAAATGTTAAAAGTGCGTTGCTTCCTAATATATTTGAACAATTGGCAATACGGTTGATATTTAAAAAGTCAGGTAAATAGTCGCATAAATTTCCAATAAAGTAATATCCGATAAGTGGCATTACGCATGAAACAAACTTGTTCGGAATTAAAGCAGAAAAAAACAAACCGAACACGCACCAAATGCCTGAAAATAAAGAAAAGATAAATATCCTTAGTAGCAAATAAAGCACAGAGTATTTTTCAACTAAAATTCCATACGGCACATCGCTTATAAAATTAATAACTGTTTGCTCTCCCGACAGAGGTATAAAAAATAAAAGTAAACCTACCAATAATGTTAAACCTATAAAATTAACCACCAAGCTTCCTACTGCACAGGAGATAATTTTTGAAGCAACATATTTTTTTATATTGCATCTTGAAAGCACAGAATATATATATTTATTGTTCCATTCGTCGCAAAAAATACCGACAAACGGTATTGAAATAATTATTAGAATTATATTTCTAAATACACCAATTCCTATTAAATAATCTATCAATTCTGTAATAGAAGTATTTGCGTTTTCATTGTTAGAAAAAATATATGATAAATCCTGATTGTAACATAAAAGCGAAACAATTACTACAGCCAATATACACACTAAGGTTTTTAAAGTACAAAAGCTCTTTTTAAAATCTGATATAAACAACTTCATAATATCACCTTGCCAGTAATTGCATCGATAATATAATACTCTTCATCATTTATTACCATATTTCCTTTTTCACCCTGCTCCTCAATTCGTTCACTTGTTTTTACTACCCAAACCGGTGTCAGTTTGGCGATTTCTGCCGTCGAACTTTCTTTTATCGGGAAATAATATGGACTCAAACTTTCAACAATAACATCTGCCATTATATTTTTGTATCTGTTATTTATAATATCAAGCACCGTATCGATACCTATCATATTCTGATTCTCAGAAACTGTTTCCTGGATATCATACATACCGTATGCACCAAACATTATCAATCCATTGGAATTAACTACAGCGTACACTTCTCCGCCATATGTAGGTATACCATCCTGAAATATGCTGACATATCTGTCATAGTGATTGAGTGTATTGGTTTTAGAATGAAATACAAACAGATATGCCTCATCTTTTTCAGTAAAATTATACTTTATATTCATTTGCTCATATTCTTCATCCGTATAAAGTGATTTGCTACGATTATTAAGTGATTTGTAATCAAGTGAATATATTTCTGGCGTCTTATCTACAGGAAGATTCAACTCATTTATTGTGTCAATAACGATCTCTAAGGAATTATCTTTATCTAACGAATTCAGCTTTTCTTTTTGGAAACAATCTGACATGCCGTCAAATCCTACTGGATAATCCTGTGAAGACAGAAAAAATGACAATTTGTCATATTCAGCGGTTGTGTATTCAAAAAAATCCCTGTACACACCGAGATTTTCATCATCGGAATGAGCAATATGCGCCGTATATCCCGCATAATCAGTATCATTTTCCTCTGTTATAGTTATATTCTGTGTATTCTTTATAAAAATTGACTTTAATCTGTCAAAATCGAAAACTGCCATTTTTACATTATAAACATCAAAACTGCTGCTTTGAGGATAAGCTATATCGGCATCAACGCTAATATAATCAAGATTTTTAGTTATATGACTTTGTGTATATATATTAGCAGTATCTAAAGTACCAACATCTATTTTGTTGTTATCATCTGCCGATGGGAAACAACCTGATAAAGCAGTAATTAGACAAACTGCTAATACAATTATGTACATAAATCTGTTTATTTTCATAGAGATTTTCCTTTCAAGGTTATTAAAGCAAATGGTAAAGCTTCGCTAAACCATTTGCTTTAAAATTCAGATAATTATCAAGGACACCATACACCACTAGCAGTTACATAATATTTGTCAGTATCCCCCTGCAACTTATAATACGAACCTGCTTTACCTTTTCCTGAATAATAACTAATAGTTTTACTGCCATTAGTCGTTGTTCTAGAATACGGTGTTACCTTTGTATTACCCTTCCAAACTGAATAGTAAAATAAATCACTGCTTATTAAATTACTGTGCTTTGTTGTTACATATGCTCTTTGTTCATTATCATCCTTTTTTGAAGTAGAAGAAAACTGCTTACCACCATTAACTGTTGTTCTAACCTCAAAATCAAATTCCTTATTTGCTGCTGAAGCGGTAATGCCAAAACAAGACACCGCCATCATTGCACACATTGTAACAGCTGTTACCTTTTTTATAATTCCTCTCTTTTTGTTTGTCTTTGTTTCGATTGAATTCATTATTAAACCTCTAATTATAAATTTTTATTTTGCACTTTTCCGAAGATAAGCGCAATACTGATCAAAATCTGAGCAAGCACTATAGCTGTATGTATTTCTGTAATATTAAGTACAATAAACACAAGCGCTGCACAAACTTCTATACACCATACGATTACTGTTTTCTTTCTGTAAATTATTTTTTCGATTTCATCAAGTGGTTTGTTTTCTGTGCCTATTGGTGAAAACAATATGATCACAAGGCTTGATAAAATCAATAATCCCAGACAAATGAATCTGTTTATTACAACAAACTTCATTACCGAAAGAGTTGCTGCGATTGAAATTGTGGTGAAAATATAACATCGTATAGGTGCTTTTGCATGATAACCGCCCGAATATGTTCTTATCGCCATAAAGGCTGCTGCAAACACAAGAATTTGATATATCTTTCCAAAGATTACTCCCAACAATAGAATAGTCGCTATGTTTAATAATGTCGTAAAAAATTGCTCAAATCCGTATTGATATATTTCTCGGCTATCATCTTCAATTACTTTTTTACAAATCAAATAATTTGTTACGCTATTTGCAAAATAAGTAAACATTAGAACTTTCTCAGTTTCTTAACCTTACAAGGCAGTTTAGTCTGACCAAACCAGAAAGCACAAGATGAGTTTGCCGAATGTTTAGCTGAATTGTATGCGAGTTTTGCGGCGGCATTCTCAATCGCCCTATTAACCTTTTTCATTAAAAACAACCTCCTTATCATTTATTTCTTTCGACTTGCTTATGGTATCACAAAATGAAGAATTAAAACGGAACTTGTAAAAAACTACCTATGTTTTTGTAATAATTTAAAGTTTATTAATATTAGTATTTTAATTTCTTCACCAATATGATAAAATACATATAAGTAGGTGGAAATATGACATTTAGAATTGCTGTTTGTGATGATGAACAAATAATATGCACAACACTTTATAATAAGCTAAAAAAAATATCGGAAATAAAGCTGGTAAAATTTGAGATTGACTGCTTTAACTCCGGTGAAGAGCTTTGCTGTGAAATGAAAAGTACTAATTACGATTTACTTTTTCTTGATATAGAATTACCTGAAATGAATGGTGTTGCAGTCGGGAAATACATAAGAGAATCTCTAAATAACGAATTAATACAAATAGCATATATTTCTTCCAAGCAGGAATATGCAATGAAACTCTTTGAAATGCGTCCGATAAACTTTTTGGTAAAACCTTTATCTGATGATAAGATAGCTAAAATAATTGATAAGTTTCTCCTACTAAATAGGGTTGATACGGAATTATTCGAGTTTAAAAGCGGACACAGCTTTTATAAAGTTCCCTTTGCAGATATTTTATACTTTGGTAGCAATGGGAGAAAAATAAAAATAGTTACTCAAAGTACAGAATACGAATTTTATGATTCTTTAGACACCATTTATAAAGAAATTAAAAATAAAAAATTTCTATTTGTACACAAATCATTTATAGTAAACTTCAGGTATATTACTAAGTATCAATATGAACAAATAATTATGTCTAACAACAAGATAATACCGATTAGTCAATCACGTAGAAAAGCAATCCGTTCTATTTTTCTGAAAACTAAGGAGGCAGAACTCCTGTGAATATATATTTATATGATATTTTTTATCTTGTAGCTAATGCGTTTAATACATATGTAGTGTATTCCTTTATGAAATTGTTTTTTAAAAAAGAATACCTCAATATAAAAAATGCGATTATACTACACGCACTTTACTATTTGGCTACAAGTATAGTCTATATATTTTTCCCATTTCCCGTTTTAAATTTAATAGTAACAGTTCTATCGTTATTTTTGATTACTTTTTCATATAAATCGAATTTATCAAAGAAAATAATTTCATCTATCCTGATTTATCTGACATCTTTTATTAGTGAAGCAATTGTTGCAGGAACTTTAGGAATAACAGATTTCTCGCCTTTCGTAAAAGAACAATATGGTGATATATTCAGCTTGGTAATTGTAGAACTAATTACATTTTCATTTGTTAAAATCATAAGCCGTTTTAATAATCTTGATAATGAAATACCTGTCCCCGGACTCTTTATTGTCACCGCAATAGCTGTCCCAATAATTTCTATATTTTTTGAAATTCAAATATCAATGCAAGATAATATAAGTGATTTAATGTACTGTATGTCATTAATCTGTATATTGGCACTTAATTTTATAATTTTGTATCTTTATGATTCTTTGGCAAAAGCATTTAAAGATAGAATACAATCTGAAGTTTCAAAACAGAAAAAAATCTATTATCAAAATCAAGCTAAAATCATACAACAAAGTTATGAAAACACTCAGCAACTACGCCACGACATTAAAAATTATGGAATAGCACTTACTGAACTTATTAAAAATAACGAGAACGAAAAAGCTTTAGATTACATATCATCACTTTCTGGCATGCTTGAGCCAGCAAAAATATTTAGTAAAACAGGTCTTGTAGCTATTGATAGTATCATTAATTACAAGTTTACTAAGGCTGAAGAAGTTGGAATTTCTGTTGATTCTGAAATTACAATTCCGTACGACATAACCTTTAAAGAAAATGATTTGGTTGCAATACTCGGTAATTTGCTTGATAATGCAATAGAAGCTACATCTCAAACAGAAAATAAATACATTAAGTTTCATATAGAATATGACAAAGGTACTGTTTTAATTGTTTTAAAAAACAGTTTTAATGGCAATTTAAATATCTCAGGAAACACTTACAATACTACAAAACAAGATGATTCAGCTATGCACGGCATAGGTTTAAAAAGTATTGAATCAGCTTTAGAAAAACATAATGGTGAAATGGTAACAAGTTATACCGAGAATGAATTTTCAGTAAAAATAATCTTGTTTTTATAATAAAACATAATTAACTTTTCTATACATTACAATGTTTTTTCACTATGTTATACTACAACAAATTATTTGTAGGCGATAGCATATGACAGGAGTAATCTACGCACGATATTCAAGTGATAATCAGCGTGAAGAAAGTATTGAAGGTCAGTTGCGTGAATGTAAAGCTTTTGCAGAGAAGAATGACA
>JAFLSM010000062.1 GCA_022510955.1 Ruminococcus sp.
AACCCCCGACCTGCTGATTACAAATCAGCTGCTCTACCAACTGAGCTACACCAGCGAATTTGTGTGTTCTCTCGAGTGCTTAATTAATATATCATATTAAAGAGCCTTTGTCAACACTTTTTTTAATTTTTTTTAAAATTTTTACTTTATTTTATTTTTGGTGCTTTCTTTTATTATTTTTAGCCTTTAAACTAATGCTTATTTTTGGATATTACGGTAATACTATTTGCGAGGTGATTTTATGGCGTCAACAAATATTATTAATCAGCAGATTGCAGAAGTAAAGCAAACAGCGGCAAAATCTAAAAAGGTAAAATCTTTAATATTTTATTTTAAGTTATTAATGCTGTATCTTTTAAATGTGTCGGATTGGCTGTGTACAGAAGCGCTGATTGCAAGCGGAAGATTTTATGAAGCAAACCCGATAATGCAGTCGGTAATTGACAGCTTTTGGATGACCCTGCTTGTAAAGGGCATTTTACCGCTTGTGCTTGTGCTTTTGTGTGCTATTATCTTTAGACTTGCCGATTGCGAAGAGGGCAAGTTTACAGGCTGGGCAATAAATTTCGGAATAATTGTATATTCATTGCTGAATATTTGGCATATAGCAAATTTTGTATTGCTCTTTTCGTTGTTTTAATGTAAAATAATAGAAATGATTTTTTGGGATTCAGATTGGAGTGATAGTTTTGCCGGCTTTAGCAGTACGCAATCTTTCGATGTCATTTGTGGAACGCACATTGTTTTGTGATGTTTCGTTTGATGTTGAAAGCAACGACAAGGTAGGCTTTATTGGTGCAAACGGCGTTGGCAAAACAACTCTTTTTAAAATTCTCAACGGCGAGCTGTTGCCGACTGAGGGCATTGTGACATTTGAGAAAAACGCAAAAATCGGTTATATGGAGCAGCACGCCTGCAAAAATCCCGATACTTCCGTTTATGATGAATTACTGTCGGTGTTTGATTATCTTAAGACTATGGAGCAGGAAATTGCACAGGTCACAAGCGATATTGACAGTCAAAACGGCGATCTTAATGCTCTTGTTGAAAGGCAGACTGCACTTATTGAGCAGTTTGAGCGTATGGACGGTCTGACATACAAGAGCCGAACCCGTTCTGCTTTGCTGGGACTTGGTTTTAAAGAAAGCGAATTTGAAATGCCTGTTGGCAGTCTTAGTGGCGGTCAGCGTTCAAAGCTGTGCCTTGCAAAGCTTTTGTTGTCGCAGAGTACCATTTTGCTTTTGGACGAGCCTACAAACCATTTGGATATTCAGGCAGTGAATTGGCTTGAGGGATTTTTGCGTGACTTCAAGGGCGCAATGATAATAATAAGTCACGATAGATATTTTCTTGATAATGTGACAAATAAAACGATTGAACTTGAACACAACCGCACAATGTGTTATAAGGGTTCGTACTCTGAATTTGTCAGAAAAAAAGAGGAATACAATAAATCACTTAAGAATAAATATGAAAATGACCTTAAGGAAATCAAGCGAATTGAGGGCATTGTTGAGCAACAAAAGCGTTGGGGACAGGCACATAATTTTATAACTGCTGCAAGCAAACAGAAAGAGGCAGACAGAATTAAAGAACAGCTTATAGTTCCCGACAGCGAGCTTGAAACAATGCGTATGCGTTTTGAGCCAAAGTGCGAAAGCGGTAATGATGTTCTGATTTGTCGTGGACTTTCAAAAAGCTTTGGCGAGAAAAAACTCTTTGAAGATGTGAATTTTCATATCCGCAAAGGCGAGAGGGTGTTTATCCTCGGAGGAAACGGCTGTGGCAAGACAACTATGTTCCGTATTCTTATGGGCAGAGTTCCTCAGGACAGCGGTGAGTATGACTACGGTGCAAATGTTATGGTTGGATACTTTGACCAAATGCAACAAAACCTTGATTTGAATAAGACGGCTATTGACGAGGTGTGGGATGAGTTCCCGAATATGACTCAAACCGAGGTAAGAACAGCACTTGCGTCTTTCTTGTTTAAAGGTGACGAGGTGTTCAAGCCTTTAAATAAAATGAGCGGTGGTGAAAGGGCAAGAGTATCGCTGTTAAAGCTAATGCTTAAGGGCGGAAATTTGTTGCTTTTAGACGAACCGACAAACCATTTGGACGCTTCATCAAGAGAAGAGCTTGAAAAAACTCTTCTTGATTACAGCGGTACACTGCTGATTGTCAGCCACGACAGATATTTTATCAATAAGCTTGCAGACAGAGTGCTTGTAATATCACAGGACGGTGTCAAGGAGTACCTCGGCAATTACGATTACTACATAGAACACGCAAAGGAAGAACAGCAGGAGCAGACTGCACAGACGGCGAAAACAGACTCACAAAAGCCTGCAAAGAATGACTATCAGTTGCAAAAACAACGTCAAAGCGACGAGAGAAAACGCAGGGCAAAGCTTAGAAAGGCAGAAAGCGAGATTGAGAGACTCGACGGTGAGATTGAGCAGGTGCAAAATCAGCTTGCAAGTCCTGAGGTTTCGGCTGATTATGAAAAATTAATTGAACTTACAAATTTGCTTGAAAGTCTGCAAAAAGAGCAGGAGGAGCAGTATATTATTTGGGAAGAGCTGTCGGACTGATTACTCTGATAATTTAAGAAGTTTAATAAGGTGAAATATGAAAGTAATAACCGTATGCGGCAGTTTGAGATTTATGAAAGAAATAATGGAAATAACAGAAAAAATGGATTTACAGGGATATTGTATGTTAAGTATTGTATATCCAGCAAAATCTGACAAGGATGTTTATACAAAGGAAGAAAAAGCTATGCTTAGTAAAATGCATAAGGAGAGAATAAAACTGTCTGATGCCATTTTAGTTGTGAATATAGATAATTATATAGGACGCAGTACGAAAAGTGAAATTGAATTTGCAGAATCACTGAATAAAGAAATTATTTATTACACAGATTTGATAAAACAATAATGAAAATAAAATGTTTGCACTCAGTCAGTAATATAGTTTGTTCTGTACACAGATGTTTTTATATGATATAATATAAATGTTACAGAGAGCAGCAAATCAGAATTTGGAGATTAATAATGAAGAAATGGTATGATGAAGAATACGAATTTGAGATTGAGGTAACAGGTTTTCTTCGCGGTGACCACACAGAGCGTTATTGCCGAAACGGCGAGGAAGTCGGAGATAAGTACACCTGTACCTACGGCTGTCCGGTAAATAAGGATGGTCAGGGTATTTGCTCCAAAGTAATGATGACTATGTTCCCGATTATGGAGGCTGTCAGAAGCGGCGGAGATTTAGAGAACATCGGTGGCACCGACAAATACAGCAAGGATATTGTATGTCCGGACGGCTGTGTTATGTTCAGGCTGACGGCAAAGAAGCTTGGAAACGAGAATTTTTATAAAGGAAAGTTTTTCGATTAATCTATAAAACTTTTTAGCATATTATTGGATAACAGTATAAACCCAGTTTTATCTACCAACATAGGTTGAATTTTGATTGACTTGTGTTTTTGTAAGCTTGAAAAAAGTTAATATCCGCCCGTGGCGCAGCTGGATAACGCAACGGATTCCGATTCCGGAGAGCGGGGGTTCAAATCCCTTCGGGCGGGCCAAGAAAATAGAGGAGCTTTTGCTCCTTTATTTTTTTGACCGCTTAGAATCCGAAGGGATTTGAAGGCGAGCGTGCCACTTTAAAAAATCTGTCGATATTTGCCGGCAGATTTTTTTGATTATTTTTCGTAAAATTGCATACTTATATGCAATTCTTTTTAATTTATTCCCACTGTAAATTGGGGCGACGAGGATACCTTTGACTTTTGCTTTGACGGTATTTCAAAAGGTAGTATTGTTGCGGTATCTACTTATATGGTACACGAGCACAATCACCATTCCGACCAAAAGGAATTTTTTATGAAAAGTTATAATGAAATGTTGAACCGCATAGAGCCGCAAAAAATTATTTGCTACAGCGAACCTTTTGAAGAAATGCAGGGCGATATTATTTATGTTGATTATGAGCTGAGCAATTGGAAATATCTAAACAGTAAGGATAACAGATTGCCAAAGCGTTTAGAGAATGGTATAATTGTGCACAAGACATATACTCAACTGTCCGAATTATTTTTCAAGGGAACAGGTAGCGCCTATGGCGGTAAATGGAAGCCGAAGAACGAAGATTCAGAGAGACTGTTAGGAAAGCCGGGAGAGATAAAAGAATCGTATAATTCAAAAGGCGAAAAACGTTGGACAAAAATCGGGAGCGACGGCAGAGCCACAAAAGAAAGACATTTCTCTAATCATAATAGAGGCGACAAACATACAAATCCACATGATCATGAAATAGGCTGGGATGAAAATAGCGGTAAACCAAGTTTTGGAAGTCCAATAAACTTTTTTGATAGTATCCCTGAGTTTAAGAGTTATAAAGGAGTAAATGTGATTATGGCAAAAAGAAATTATAACTTTGAAAGTATCAGTGATTTTAAGTGGTGTGTTGATTTTGGGGGAGAAGTTGAATTCACATGGAAAGGAAATGTATATTCAATTACACACCCCGATGGGAAAATCAACATCGGCGCAGGTTGTTATCAAAAAGACGGAAAATACTTTAATATGAATACAAATCAAGAATATTCTTCTCAAGACGAAATGTGGGCAAACACAGCCGATGAAATTCTAGAATTCAATGTAGCCGGTGACAGATTGCGAGATGTTATCACTAACGTTGATGTGGTCCACAGAACTTTCTAAAATTATTACGTGAGAGTTCAAATCTATCCACTAAAAGCCAAATATTATCTTTTTTATAGTGATTATACAAAAAACGAGGCAGTTGCAAATAAATAAAATTTGCGACTGCCTCCTCTTGCGTTTCTAACTATTTTAGTGCTTTACGGGCGGAGTTCATTTATGCTTACAATATAAAATTTGTTTAATTTTTATCCACTTCAATTTCACCGTGCTTTTCCTCAAAGCGTTTTACCCTCTGCTTGATATATTGCTCGATGTCACGGTTGGCTGAGCGACCATCGTAATCTGCAATATATCTGAATTTTTGAAAAAGTGTGCGGTTTACTCTCAGTGTGTATCTCAAAATATTATTGTCCATACTCAAATCTCCTCAATGTTATTATGACATCATTTTAATGTAATTATTGCACCAAAATAAAAATAGTGGTATTATGGTGTAATAATGATGTCATATTTTTATAAAGGAGATAGAATTATATGAAGGTAGCAATAATAGGTTCAAGGAGTCTTACAATCAATAACCTCGGCGACTATCTGCCGAAGAATACAACAGAAATAGTCAGCGGTGGTGCAAGGGGAATTGACAGATGCGCAAGAGTATATGCAAATGCTCACAACATCAAACTGACGGAGTTTTTGCCGGAATATGAACGCTATGGTCGGTCGGCTCCTTTAAGGAGAAATCTGAAAATCACCGGATATGCCGACACCGTTCTTGCCTTTTGGGATGGCAAGTCAAACGGAACACGCTTTGTGATTGAGAACTGTAAAAGGGAAAATATTCCAATAAAGGTAATAACCATTGTTAATTAATGAAGTTGACCATATAGCCAAGGTCAATCTTCGGGACGGTAGTGACCGCTTTATTACTCACTAATAAAACTTACAATTGTAAATTATGATGTTCACCATACAACAAAAGTATATCTTCGGGATACTGCATTTTAAGTTAATATAAACTTATGGTGCGGAGATAAAAATACAATTTGTATATTTCTTTTCTTTCAACAAAAATGTGGAAAACTATGTGGAAAGTGTGAAATAGTCCGTTGAGATAAGGTGGGTTTTACAAGATTTTTACTCAAATCATACTTTATCACCATTTTTTTATGTTTTCCACACCCCTTGCTGATGTTGAAAGTATTATCAAATTTTAATACGATTTGTATAATTTGCTTGTCAACACCTGAAAAGAAATAAAATGAGTTATAAATACAAAAATATTTTCATACCCTTTTTACAGGGGTGAGCACAGTGAAAGACGGTTTAAAAAAGCTTGAAATTGCAGGTATATTTTTCGTCATTATATTAAGCGTATTTTTACAGAATTTGTTTAGGCTTACTGACCGCAATCTGATTGGCGTGATGTTTGGGTCGGTTAATAACAGCATTTGGGAGTTTACAAAAACTCTGCTTTTACCGTATTTTTTGTGGTCAATGATTGAGCTTTTGAGCGTGCGTATGCCGTTTCGCAAATTTGTGGTATCAAAGACTGTTTCACTTTATTTTCTCGGTTTATCTTACATATTAATAACATTTGTGACAAATCTTCTTGGACTTTGCACAAACGCTCTGCCCGAGCTTGTGGCGGCAGTGGCGTGCGTTGCTATGGCACAGTGTCTGTCACTTCGGCTTATAAGGTCGGATTTCAGCACAAAAAATCTGTATTTGCCGTCAATTCTTTTGCTTTTGCTTTTTGTATCATTGTTTTTGAGCTTTACGGTATTTCCGCCCGAAATGTATATTTTTAAGGACAGAGATACAGGGCTTTACGGAATAATCCCTCAATATATTGATAGAGGTGCAATCGCCCTCGACACTTTTTACGGATTTACCGATTAAATTTCTTTAAATGCTACAATTATGAAACTTTTTATGTTATAATATTTTAATATATATAGTGAACTATAAAATTTACGAGGATAAATACAATGAACGACAGAAAAGACGGAAGATTTAAAGATAGAAATTCAGAGCCGAAGCCTGATGTGATTTCGGGCAGAAACCCTGTAAGTGAGGCAATCAGAAGCGGAAGGCCGATTGATAAAATTATGGTTGCCAGAGGCGAAAAGAGCGGTGCAGTTGTGGGAATCCTTGCAAAGGCTCGTGACAGGCAGATTCCTATAAAAGAGGTTGACAAGACAAAGCTTGATTTTTTAAGCGGAAACTCAACACATCAGGGTATTATCGCATTTGCGGCGGTCAAGGATTATTCAACAGTTGATGAGATTTTTGAATATGCAGAAAGTCGTGGAGAATCTCCGTTTATCGTGGTGCTTGACGAGGTGGAGGACCCTCATAATCTGGGTGCAATCATTCGTACAGCCGAATGTGCAGGCGTACACGGCGTGATTGTGCCGAAACGCAGAAGTGCAAGCCTAAGCTACACAGTTGGCAAGGTGTCGGCGGGTGCAGTTGAATATATGCGTGTTGCCAGAGTGACAAACATTGCAAACCTTGTTGATGAGCTTAAAGAGCGTGGGGTTTGGGTGTATGGTGCAGATATGAACGGAACAGATTATGCTAAGTGTGACTTTTCAGGAGCGTGTGCTATTGTTATCGGCAACGAGGGCAAGGGCATTTCAAGACTTGTGCGTGAAAAATGCGATGTCATTGTGTCACTGCCGATGAAGGGCAAAATCAATTCGCTCAACGCATCAGTTGCCGCAGGAATCCTGATGTACAGTGCAATGAAGAACAGATAACATTTCTTGCCCGCTATGCTATAGTAAGTTTGATTCATTATTAAACTTTATACTAAACACCAATTAAAAATGGATATCTTTCAATTAGTGTTTAGTATTAAATAGAGAGTTATGAAGTTTACCGTACAATAGAAGTTTATCTTCGGGGCGGCAGTGGCCGCTTTATTAATCACTAATAAATATGTATATATTATTATAAATTTAAAATAGTGAATTATGATGTTTACCGTACAATAGAAGTTTACCTTCGGGTAACAAAGGTTACAGATTAAGGAAAACTTGTGAAGCGTAGTAAAAATACGATGTTTATCTAAAATCGAAGTTTGAATTTCGGGACACTGCATTATAAATCATAATAAACTTATGATGCGAAAGTAAAAAAAGGAGTGGATGTCTTGTCAGATAATATGGATAAGGACAGGATCAGAGAGCTTGAAATTGAGAGTATTCTTGAAGAAACTCACTATCTTGCAGACCAGGAAAAAATGGAAATTACTGCTAAAAAGTACCGTGCCAAGCCAAAAATGACTGAGATTTTCAGCAATGCGGACAAAAAGCCAAGACTTACAAATGACAATCCGCTTGATGTTGATGTGGAATACGCCGAACTTGTTACCGATACAACAAAAACTATTGTGGGCGAAAAAAATGCAGCCACAATGCAGGCTGCTTTGATGATGGACGGCAGTGATGAAGAGGTACTTACACCTCAGGAGGCTCAGAGTGCAGTAAAGCAAAAAACAAATGAAAGCACCGTTAAATCAGACCAAGGTGCCGAAACATCGGATGAGCCGTATGAAGAAGAGAGCAAGATTGTTACTCTTACTCCCGAATATGGCGATGATACTGAGTTTTCAAGCGAAGTAATCGGCGAGGTTGAACATTTTAAAGAATCAGAAAACAGCCGTATTCAAAATATTGATACAATAGATATAGATTTGCCTGACGATGATTTTGAAAACTCAGAGCAGACGGGCAAGGAACAAGAGCAGGATGTGATTGATGAAATTCCGAAAGCAAATAATGCTGAGGAGGACAAGCACGCACAGGCTGTTGTGTCAAAGGTTCCAGTGTATAAGCCTGACAGAGCTAATGATACTATCAATGTTAAGGCAGGAAAATTTTCTGATGTGGTTGCAAGAGAATATGAGGAATACATAAGGTCAAAAAATCCGTCAGTTATTACTCATGTAATTAAGCCTGAACCAAAAGAAGAAAAAGAGGAAGAAGAAACAAAGAACAAACCGCCGTTACAGGAGCGCTTGCTTGCAGCAGTTGTTGGACTTTTCTCAAGAGATGAGTCTGATGATGTTGACACTCCAAAAGAAAAAAGCAACACTGTTGAGGATTATACAGGCGAAGAAGATGCACGCAGTATAAGACTTGAACTTAGCCATAATATTAAAAAGCTGTTTATGAGAAGTGCACTTACAGGGCTTATTGCATTGGTTTCCGTTGTGCTGACGGTTATTACACGCATTTTCCCCGAGTCAATTTGTTCGGCTATTGCATTTGCTCCTGCGGCTTATGCAGTGTTCAACTTTATTTTGGTTGGCTTTTCAATATTTATAAACAGAATTTCCGTTGCGAGCGGTCTTACCCCCCTTGTGCACTTTAAGGGCAATTCGGACACTCCCGTTGCTGTTGGTGCGGTTACGGCAATTTTGCAGACGCTTGTTTCATTCTTTTGCCTTAGAGATTTACAGGGCTTTTATGTTAATTATTATTGCGTTGCAGTGTTGCTTGCATTTTTTGCAAATAACTGCGGAAAGCTCTTTATGGTGCTTAGGGTTAAGGATAATTTTAAGTTTGTTACATCAAACGGTCAAAAATATGCGGCCAAGATTTATAATAATGAGTCTGTTGCAAATCAGATGATGAGCGGAACGGCAGCGGATAAAAACATAATTGCGTATCATCACAGAACCTCTTTCCCCGCAAACTTTCTGAAAATTTCATATGCACCTGATCCAAGCGAGGATTTAGCGTCAAAGATTGCTCCGATTACAACTCTTGCAGGCTTTTTGATTGCAATAATGTACGGCTTTGCAAAGGCGTCATTTGCCGATGCAATCAATACATTTGCACTTATCACTGCAGTTGCAATTCCTGTTGCAACCCTGCTTGCGGTTAATGTGCCTGTTCGCAGGTTTTGCAAGACATTGCTTACCTACGACGCTATGCTTGCAGGTTATCCGTCTGTAAAGCAATTTTGCGACAGCACGGGTATTATGCTTGATGCAACGGAGCTTTTTCCTGCTGAGTGCATTGAGCTTGAGGGTATTAAAACTTTTGAGGATTACGCAATAGATGAATCGCTTTTGTGCGGTATTGCAGTGCTAAAAGAGGCAGGCAACCCGATAGCAAACGCCTTTGACTCGGTTGTTGCCGAAACTAAGGAAACCTTGCCGGAGGTTGAAAGCGTGCTGTATGAAGATGAAATCGGTCTTGTGGGCTGGATTAACAGCGAGCGTATTCTTGTTGGCTCACGCAGACTGCTTGAAAAATATAATGTAGAAACTCCAAGCATAGAATATGAGGACAAGTACACATCAAAAGGCAGACAGGTAACATATCTTGCCAAGGCAGGACGGCTTATTGCAATGTTTGTAACAAGCTATACCGCTGACCCTGAGTTGAAGCTTGAACTTCATCGTGCCGAGGCAAACGGCATAAGCGTGCTTATCAGAACAACCGACTTTAATATTACAAACGATCTTGTTGCACAAAAGTACAATCTTTTCTATCGCAGTATAAAAGTGCTTCCGACAGGACTTGGAAATGTGCTTAAAGAAACCGAGAGTACGGTTGAGGAGAGCTCAAGATCATATCTTATTACAAGCGGAAGAATTGCATCAATGGCAAGAGCTGTTTCGGGCAGTGTAAAAATCAAGCATAACATTTCGCTTGCTATTGTAATTCAGTTGATAGCGATTGTACTCGGTATTTTAGTGTGCTCAACACTTTCGTTGTATGCAGGTGTTGGAGTTGTAGGCTCGCTTGAACTTCTTATTTATACATTGTTCTGGAGTGCGGCGGCGGTTATTGCCCCGGCGTTCCAAAAACCGTAAACTATATTTCGAACATAGATTAGTATGAAAGGGTGTTTTATATGAAGATTGCTCCGTCGCTTTTATCTTGCGACTTTTCAAAAATGGGAGATGAAATCAAACGAATGGATCTTTGCGGTGCTGACTGGATGCACCTTGATGTTATGGACGGTCATTTTGTTCCGAATATCACCTTTGGGGCTCCTGTAATTAAGACTGTCAGAGGTTATACGGACAAGCCGTTTGATGTGCATTTGATGATTAGTGACCCTTTGAAATATGCGGATGATTTTATTGATGCAGGTGCTGACATAATTACCTTTCATATTGAGTGCGACTCAGATATTCAGCAGACGATTGATAAGATTAAGTCAAGAAATGTCAAGGTCGGACTTGTAATCAAACCGAACACACCTGCAAGTGCGGTTTTTCCGTATCTTAAGGACTTGGATTTGGTGCTTGTAATGACAGTTGAGCCGGGCTTTGGCGGTCAAAGCTTTATGGCTGATATGTTGCCAAAGGTTTCCGAGATTAAGGCAGAAGCAAAGAAACTCGGAATTGATATGCCTGTTGAGGTTGACGGCGGAATTGGCGACAGCACAATCGCACAGGCTGCAAGTGCAGGAGTTGACATCTGTGTTGCAGGTACGGCTGTGTTTAAGGCTGAAGATGCGGCAAAGGCTATAGCGGATTTAAAAGCAAAGTGCTGAAATATAAATGCAACCGGTGGGATGCACTTATCCGAGCAGAAAGCACCATATAAAAAATGCTTCTGCCCGATTGCAATGTACAAGCAAATTCCTATTAAGTAAAAAATGGCAGAGGTTTTGACCTCTGCCATTAGTTTTTGTTGTAGATTTATTCGGTTTCCTTTGATTTTAAAAATTCATCAATCAAGTCAGCGGCATATCTGCAAAGCTCGGGGCAGGGACGGTTTTTGTAATAATTGTCGGTGCGTTCTGAAGGGGCGGGAGAGTCCTTTCCTTTAATTCGCAGTTTTAATAATTCTCGGCAAATGATTGAGCCGTTGTCCTCTTTGAATTTGGCGGCAAGTTCCTGAACTTCTTTGTACAGCCGTGTTTTGCCCTGTGTGTTATTTGGTTCATTATAGCCACGCTTTAAGCCGAGCACCATATATGTTCCGCTTAAAGCTCCGCATACCTCACGCATTCTGCCGATTCCTCCTCCAAACGGTGATGGAATCATCAGTGCGGTTTGTTCGTCAATGCCCAAATCATTATAAAAAGCAAGCATAACAGCCTGTGTGCAGTTGTAGCCTTTCAAAAAATACTGCTTTGCAATTTCGCCTTTTGTCATATGAAAACCTCGTTTCAGGATAGTATGTTAATATTATATTATTTTTGCGGTTTCAGAGCAATGATTTTACTTGTTAAAATTTTTAATATATGGTATACTTATTACAATTATCTGTTTAAAATTAAACTTTAATATGAGTTTAATTTTTTGGTGTTATGATTAACTATAAAACAAAAGTTATAGGGTAAATGTAAAAAACGGAGTTTACCGTAAAGTTGAAGTGAAAAATTTCTGGGCGGTAGTGACCGCTTTTATGTTTGATTAATAAAATGTATGTAAAATATGAAGTTTAATAGATGTTAAAATGAAGTTTACCATAAATTTGAAGTAAAAATTTCGGGACACTGCATTATAATATATACTAAACTTATGAAGCGAAAGTAAAAA
>JAFLSM010000063.1 GCA_022510955.1 Ruminococcus sp.
CATAAAAAAGAAAGCAGACACTTTTTTCGTGTCTACTTTCATTTTACACCTTCATCTTAGTGTGGTGTTGTCATTATATAAACAGAATTAGATCACAACCATCATCAAATAATTAGACTTGCAAATTAATCTCTTATATAACACCTTGGATAAAGTGAGGAAATAACATGAATGCACATTTCATAAAAAAAACTGAAGATTCATATGTAATGTTTATAGGTAATACTATGAGATTTTATAATGTGAATGAAAATGTAAAAAATGCAGTTATCGATATTCAGAACGGGCTTCAAAAAGAATATATTTTGGATAAGTACACAATGACAGATAAGATATATGATAATATTTTTCAGACAATAAATGCAAGTGATGTAGTAGGATTACAGCCATCAAGCGATAACAGTTTGTCAAAGCTGGCAATAAATGTTACAAATAAGTGCAATTTACAGTGTAAGTATTGCTATGCAGGAGGAGGCAGCTATTGTTCTGATGAGGGACTGATGGATATAGCGACTGCAAAGAAGGTTATAGATGTATTTTATAATAAATTTAAGTCTATAAACGCAATTCATTTTTTTGGTGGTGAACCACTACTGAATGAACCAATAATCCGTTTTATCTGTGAGTACATAACAGAATTATATAACGATAAGAAAATTAACACTATGCCACAATTTGGAGCTACAACTAATGGTACAATATATTCGGATCAATTGGTTGAAACAATGAAGAGATTCAATATATTCTTGACTATTAGCATTGATGGTCCAAAAGAAATACATGATAATATGCGTATAGGCAAAGGAGGAAAGGGTTCTTTTGATATTATTATAAAGAATATCGAGAAATTCAGAAGTAATTCAATAAATATAAATGCAAGTGAGATAACGTTTAACAATAGTCATTTGAAGTACGATTATTCTGTTTTCGATACAATTAAGTATTTAAAGGATAATTTAGACATACAAAACATTCATATTGTGCCGGTATCCGGAAATTCCGAAACCGATTATCGACTTCCAGATTCTAACAGCTTCTCATCTTCTGTTAAGACTATTTTTGAAGAAATTAATAGAAATAAAAAGGATTACTCCTATTCCATGATTAATAGAGTCATACAATCGTTAAGAAATAGAACAACCAGCAGATTTTTTTGTGGAGCTGGTTTGACTGATTATTCTGTTTCGATTAAAGGAGACATATATCCCTGTTTTATGTTTACAGATATAGAAAGTTATAAACTCGGAAATGTATGGAGTGAAAAGTCCTTTTTTGAAAGTCCTGAATATAGCACCTGGAGAAACAAATTCCTAAGTTTCAATAAATATGAGTGTGGGGAATGTGCAGAATGCTTTAATAACAGAATATGTTCAGGGTGTTTAGGAACTAATTATTTTAATACAGGAAATATTTTTAAGCCTTCAAAAATGTACTGTGATATGCAAAAAGCATTAACAGAGAATGTTTTACTTGAATTATCGGAATATATAAAGTAAAGGAGGGTATTTCATGAGTTACCCTTGCACAGTTAATGATATTCAACCGTATCTTCTATATGAATACAAAGACAAAGAAAACAAATATGCAATAGGCAGTATCAGCAGAGACAGATTTATTGAAGTAAATGAGAGTAGTACCCCAGTTGTTATGAAAACTATCAACCTTATGGATGGAAGTAAGTCCTTCGATGAAATAGATAAAACTGTATTTGAATCTACAGGTATTTCAATCAAATCTAAAGATTTATATGAAATATTATCAAGAGCTGATTTGCTATCGGAAGCGAATAATAATAAGGCTGAAAAGAGTGAATTTGAAACACTTGCCTTGAAGATTCTTGATTTTAAAATAGAAAAGTATAAAAAGTTTTTTTCTTATCTGTCCTTCTTGGCAGTACCTACTTTATTTGTTTCTGTGTTACTTGTTATATTTACTTCTGCCTTTGTATATAGTAATAGTAATTATTTATCGTCTTTTAGCTTATTGGGGTTTCAAGACCATTATGTACGTAATTTTCTTATTATGTTTGTTGTTATGGCATTGTCTGTTTCCTTTCATGAAATTGCACATGGCATAACAGCTTCAAAATATAATATTACACCTAAAAGCTTTTCTATATCTTTGTATTTATATGTAAGTCCTATAGTATACATTAGACTTCCAGGGTTATATGCTATAAAACCTATACAACGTATACACATTTGGATATCCGGTGTAGTTGTAAATTCTCTTTTTGCATGTTGCGGATTAATAGCATCTATTCTTTTAACTAAACATGATGCTTCTCAATTTTATATATCTATATGTAACTATACATGGTATATAAATTTGATATTTGTTATTGCAAATCTATGCCCCCTTATGCCCTTAGATGGATACTTTATTCTCGCAACTATAATGAAAATTCCTAATATGAGAAAACATTCTTTCACAAAATTGGGGAAGAGCCTAAGAAGTCGTAAGGTTAAGATCACCATTAGTCAATTGATTTACTTTATTCTTAGCATAGCAGTTATGGGTTTTGTAGTTATTAAAGAAATATATGCTATGATACATATATTTGCAATAAATTTTCCCAAAGGAATGTTAGCTGCACTTTGGAGCATAAAGCAATACCTTATATTGATTATTTTTATAGTTGCAATACGAATAATACGAGCAAAAGCAAGCAAAAAGCTGAATAATCGCAGCTTAAGCTGATTAATTATATCGGCTTTTTCTTTCAGTAAATAGTTATCTCTTATATTCATATTTTAGTGAGCCATAGACGATACCTCCTATGGCTCATATTTGCTATTATTTCATTAATATCGAACACAAGTTGTTATAATACTTTGAACGATTATGATAAAATGATTCTTTTACTGTTTGTAAAAGAATTAGTAAAGATAGTTTTTTTATTTGTTTACTTTTGCATAACTTTTATACAATTCACAAGTATAAGCTCAATACATATTGATTTTTCGTCAGATCTATGATGAAATATATAAGTAAGTGTTATCTCTCAGAACTAAGGAAAGTGGTGAAATCATGTTCTCTGTACTCGTAATAGAAGACGACAAAACGATAAACAGTCTGCTTTGCAGTATCATAACGAAAAGCGGTTACTCTGCGGATAGTGCTGAAAACGGACTTGATGGACTTGACAAGGCGTTGTCGGGTGACTATAATATTATTCTTATGGATTTGATGCTGCCCTTGAAAACGGGAGAGGAAGTGCTGAAGGAGGTGCGCTCTGTCAGGAACACACCTGTTATCATCATCTCGGCAAAGTCGGAGGTGTACAACAGGATAGAGCTTTTCAAGATAGGTGCTGACGATTATATCACCAAGCCCTTTGATATTGACGAGGTCATGCTTCGCATACAGGCTGTGCTTCGTCGGACTGAGGTGCAGACCTCCGCTCTGCTCACATTCAGAGATATAAAGCTCGACACCGACTCAAAGCGTGTTTATGTCAAGGGAAATGAGATTACCTGCACGGCTACGGAATATGCGATACTGGAGCTGATGCTGAAAAATCCCAAAACGATATTCTCAAAGCGCAGGCTTTATGAAGGCGTTTCTGGCGATACCTATTTGGGCGATGACAACACGATGAATGTACACATCAGTAATTTGCGAAAGAAGATTGCAAAGTTCACCTCGGAGGAATATATTGAAACTGTTTACGGAATGGGGTATCGTCTGGTGAATTAAGATTTTCTTTAGATTTGGTGAAGAATCTTTAAAACATCGTATGTTAGCATAAGAGCAGGAAAGAAAAGGAGGTTTGTAAAATGGAAAACATTATCCTACAAACACACGGAATATCCGTGAAATACGGCAATTTTCTTGCTCTTGATGATGTAAGCATCAGTCTCAAAAATAAGCATATCTACGGCTTTATCGGTGCGAACGGCGCAGGCAAGACCACACTGATGAAGGTGCTGACAGGGCTGCTTTATCCGACAAGCGGTTCTTTCTCGCTGTTCGGGAAGAACGAGCCGTCCGACATTCTGAAAATGCGCCGACATATCGGCAGCACTATTGAAGCGCCTGCCCTTTATCCGGAATATTCCGCTTACCGTAATCTTGAATTACAGCGTATCCTTATCGGCAATCCCGACAGGGAAATATGCGATAAGCTGCTAGGAATGGTGGGGCTGACCGAGGTCAGGGATAAGAAGGTAAGAAAGTTCTCCATGGGCATGAAGCAGAGACTCAGCATAGCAATGGCTCTTGTTGGAAAGCCGAGACTGCTTATACTCGATGAGCCAATAAACGGTCTTGATCCTAAAAACATAGCCGAACTGCGCAACCTGCTTAAAAGGCTGAATGAGGAAAATGATGTAACACTGTTCATATCAAGCCATATCCTTAACGAGCTTTATCTGCTTGCCACTGATTATTATATTATCCACAAGGGGATGATAATCGAGTCGCTCACCCATGATGAGCTTGACGAAAAATGCCGACAGTACATAAAGATAAAGACATCCGAACTGCCGAAATGTATAACCGCCATTGAGAATGAGTTTCATGCTCTGGAATACACTGTCATGGATGATGAGACCCTATACCTGTTCTCGCATACTGACAGGGCAGAGAGCATAGCAAAGCTTCTCATGGAGAATCATATCGTCACTAAGGAATTCTCAGTTACGGAGCAAAGCCTTGAAGAATACTTTCTGGGCATAACGGGAGGTGACAGCAATGCATAATCAGCTGATGATCGAAAAATATAAAGCGAAAAGATTTATTATAATATATCTTGCGGCGGCTGTTCTTGCAGCAGCAGGATTTTTCCTCGGATTACTTAAACTTCCCGAAAATCTGGATACGGCAACGGTGTTTTCTTTTTCGATTTGCGATACATCTTTTATGTTTATCGTTTCACTTGTTGCAGCTTGGTTTGCAGGAAATGATTTTCTAAACCGAACGATACATAATGAAATAAAAGTAGGATACAGCCGTTTTTCAGTACTCATGGCAAGAACTGTTACTACCGTTATCATGGCAGTGCTGCTTCATTTGACCTATGTTTTCGCAACAGTTCTCGGATTTGCTGTTAAGTATAGGTTTGACAGCAGTATATTTTCTGTTACAGATTTTATCTGGATGCTGGTAGTCATGCTGCAGATATGTGCCAACATCTGTATCGTTATGTTTATTGTTTTTGCCCTCAAAAAAGTTACATCGGGAATAGCAGTAACGGTTGTTTTCAGCTTTGTGTCCTGCAATATTCTTAGAAACTTCATAAGAGAGAGCTTTTTCAGGCTGACGTGTTTTAGCCTTGCACAAACGAGCGATAACAGAACACTTGCATTGTCAGCGGTGTTTGCAGCAGCGGTGATAGTTATTTCGCTGACAGCAACACACTTTGTTTTCAGAAAAGCCGAGATAAAATAAGGAGATGATACAGCGGTGGAAATATTTGTTATAATAGTGCTTTCTGCCGCTGTATGCGTTCTTGCGGCAAAGCTATTTTCCTTGAAAAGCAGGATAGGCTCGGTATCAAAGCAGCTCGATGATAAAGATAATACTCTTATCATAACACAGTTCAACGGTGACGAGCTTGAAGTTGTTGTAAAAAAGATAAACCTTATGATAGAGAACAATCATAAGGCGAAGGTCGAGATAAGCAGGGAGCAGACTGCGTTGAAACAGGCAATTGCCGATGTTTCTCACGACATACGCACTCCGCTCACATCGGTAGTGGGGTATCTCCAGCTTGCGGAAAGGTCTGCGGAAAATGAAGACCAGCGGACGAACATAAGCATCGCCCTTGAACGTGCAAGGTATTGCAGTAGTCTTGTGAACGACTTCTTTGAACTGTCGATCATCGATTCAAAGGGCTGCGAGTCTGTTATGGAAAGTATTGATGTGAACGATATGCTCTGCGAGATGATACTTGCTAATTTTCCGAACTTTGAAGCGAAAAGCATTACTCCCCATTTTGAGGACAGTGGCAAACCTGTCTATGCTCACGCAGACAGAAAAATGCTCACAAGAGTCATACAAAATCTTATATCAAACGGTATTAAATACGGCAGGGATTGGCTTGACTTCAATCTCACTGCCGATGAAGCGGTACATATATCCATATCAAATCCCATATCGGATCATGAGATAGATACGGAGAAAATGTTCGATAAATTCTACCGTGAAAGCAGATCAAGGACAGCGGGCGGTGCAGGAATTGGGCTTTATATCTGTAAGCAGTTTGTTGAAGCAATGGACGGCGGTATTTCGGCTTCTGTCGGGGACGGTATGCTGATTATTACGATAACTCTTGGTATTGGTGATGTGAATGTGTAGAATTAGAAAGATCGTTCTTATAATCAAACACGGAGGTAGCAAGGCAAGGAATGTGTTCTTCTTGTTTAGTTTATTGTAGAAGTATAGTTTCTCCCATAATTATAACTGAAGGATTAGAGGGGGATTTCTGCTTGATATTAGTAGTAAAATTAAAGAACTGGCAGAGGGAAAAACATGTGTCTTAATTGCGCATGGATTTTTCATAGCTAAAATGGTAGATAGGATATATATTATAAAGTAGAAAAATAGAGGAATATGGCTCGCATTCTGAATTATTGGCTAAAGGGGGTGAGTACTCAAGATTGTATAACATGCAGGCACAGGGATATTTTGAGTAAGATGGAGAGCATCAGTTTTAGTGTGTTTGAGGCCGTTGCATTAAGTTCATTGTTTGAAAGCGACAGCCCTTTTTCTATTTTTCATCAGGCGGAATATACTCCAGTAGATCAGCAATGGAACAATTTAGTGTGCGACATATCCGCACAAGCACTTCCGTATCCAGCCGGGTAATAGTATTATTGATATATCCGTTTAACTGAGAGTGTTGAATTTCTGCTTTCTGGCAGAATTTGTTTTTGCTTAAACCAGATTCTTTAAGTAGCTCGCCTAAGTGAATT
Source organism: Ruminococcus sp. (assembly GCA_022510955.1). Classification (GTDB taxonomy): domain Bacteria; phylum Bacillota; class Clostridia; order Oscillospirales; family Acutalibacteraceae; genus Ruminococcoides. The sequence continues at coordinate 6,918 of JAFLSM010000063.1, forward strand.
TTGATACTTCCGTTTTGATTCAATTTTGTACCTCCTGTCGAAAAGTGTCATAAAAAGTAGACACAAACTGTTTGACTAATTAAGTATACCTTAGTTAAAATTAACATATCAGTTATAAAAAGTTACGGATAAGAAGTTATACTATAAGAAAGGAAAAAGACGAATGAATAAGAGAACTGCTAAAGATGCAATTAAGAAAATTGCTAAAAGAGAAGGAAAAAGTGAAAGTGAAATCAGAGAGGAAATGGAGAAAGCTATTATGATAGGTTTTTGAACAAGGAAACAAGGTATAGGTGGGATAGCCTATTTGGATTGAGGAGGTTGCCAAGCCCGGAAGAATTTATTATGAAAATGGCAGGGACAGTGGTAAAACAAAAAAATGCTTGCCTAAAATAAGAAATATGTTTACATGGTAATACAAATAATCAAATATAAAAGAGAGCAGAAAACAGATTGAATCTGTGAGTCTGCTCTTTTTTGTTTTCTGTCTGATAATCGAGGTGGCATATATCAGCTACAAATAGTGCAAACTGGCACTCTGAAAATCACTCCCGTTCAGTTATGATAGTTGCAGGCTTGAGAAAGCCTAAACAATTTCATAGGACACGCATACACATGATTTTATTTTCGCCTTTTTATCCGTCCATGCTTATGCAGGGATAAAGGGGTGGCAGAATCCCGTTTCGTGCGAAGATGTACCTGCAATGGATAACATTGTTGCCCGTGAAGGTATGGAGCAGAGGATTGTGCCTACTGGCATGGCAGTCAGAGATAATGAGGTAAAACGGCACCGGAATTTCAGCGAAAAGCATTTTTCGGGAGTGGCTGCCTGCGGCTTCCGTCTGGTTGGGCATGACGGAGGCGCAGTGTGGGATGGAAGCCGTCCCAGTGTATGTTACCCGGTTCGGGGACAAGCGAGAGCCAATCTGATATTTTCAGATTGAACAGAGGGGTAATGTGGCGGAAACGCCACGTTATCCTCTGATACAGGCAAGCCTTGCAGTTATCAGATAACAGCAGACAAGGATTGCCTGTATGAGAGGATAATGCCGGCAAAAACTTCTCTTTTGTTTCAATCAATGAAAATAGAAGAAAGTATAGGTGATTATCATGTGCAGTAATGTGAAAAGTTTTGAGATCGGATTGCTTGTGCATCCGGCAATTATGTTTATGAACTCCAACAAGTCGGAGGGCAATATCCGACAGCTCATTCAGCAGAGCCGCCAGAAGTGCAGCATGGCAGGGATAGCGTTGATGAATGAAACTATCATCAACAAAGGACCGAACAGGGACATTGACCGTGATGCGGTAAATATGCTCATTACTCGTCTGATCAGCGGACAGTATGATACGTTTGTCGTGGAAAACATGGCTGACATAACAGCGGACGAGTCCGATCTGGAAGAATTTATGCACGATGCCGCAAACATCAACAGCATTGAGGTAGTTTTCAGCTTTGCCGACTGCTATAAGGATATTCTGGATAACCTGCAGCACTCCGGCTGTGTGGTGGCATATGACGAACAGGGCAGGGTTAGCTTAGAATGGAAGGAGGCGATGTAATATGGCTAGGAAGTCTAAGAAGGATTACAACAATTCAGGACAGCAGGCTGTAACTCCGTCTGCTCCGGCAAGGAATATCGGCTATCAGGTCGGCTTATATGCCCGTCTTTCCGAGGAAACGGAGGCGAACAGGCAGAGAGCAACCATTGAAACACAAATGGACCTGCTGCGGAAGTTTGTAGCAGAGAATGACGATATGGTGGTGGCAAAGGAATATTTTGACATTTCCTACTCCGGCACGAACTTTGACAGACCGGGCTTTGAGGAAATGATACAGGATATGCGGAATGGTCTGATTAACTGTATCGTTGTCAAGGACCTGTCAAGGCTTGGCAGGAACTATGTGGAAACGGGCGAATACATTGAGAGGGTGTTCCCGTTCTTCGATGTGAGGTTCATAGCGGTAACGGACGGTTATGACTCCAACAAGTCCGGCGAGGAGCTGCTTATGCCGCTCAAAAACATTGTGAATGAGATGTATGTCAAGGACTTATCCAAAAAAATGAGGACTGCACATCGGGCTATGTGGGCAAATGGTGAGTTTTCTTCCGGTAAAGCTCCATATGGCTATGTCAATGTAGACAGACATCTTTGTGTAGATGATAAGGTCAAGGACAATGTGCAGGAAATATTCAGGCTGTTCCTGCAGGGCTGTTCCCTCAAAGAGATCACAAGACGGCTCTCTGAAACAACCGTCAGTCCCAAAGCATACAAGGCTCTGCGGACTTGTGGAGAACTGCCGGAGGGTATGAATACAAAGTGGAACTATGTTACAGTAAGAGAAATTCTTACTAACCAGACCTATATCGGCACAGCGATTCATAATAAGAAACGGCTGGTAGGCGGTAAATTAGTCAGTGTGCCAGAGGAGGACTGGGTTATCATTGAAAATGCCAACGAACCACTGGTTAGCAGGGAGGACTTTGACAGGGTTCAGGAAATGCTTGCAGAAAATGTTAGCAAACACAGGGCTACACACGACAAGAACGGTTTTAATCATACCCAGTTTAACCTTATGGGGAAACGGATTGTATGTGCTGACTGCGGTAAGATCATGGGCTTCCGTACCGAGGGGAAAAATCATACTAATAGGCAATTCAGATGTAAGTCTTATCTTAATACTGCCAACAAGAGCTGCACTAAGCACAAAATATCATCTGAGGTAGTAAACAAGGCTGTTTTTGACACTATCCACGAGCATATGAGGCTGTGTGTGGAGGCAGAGGAAACAGTAAGACGGATGAACGCTAGGAGCAGTGGCCTTAAAAAGTACGATATTTATGGAAAAGAAGCAGATAAAATAAGGAAAGAACTGCAAAAGACAACAGAAGTCAAGGCGGGTATTTTTGAGGACTATAAGGATAAGCTGATTGACGAGGAGCAGTATGTTCAGATAAGCGAACAATATGCCGCTAAGATCAAGGAGCTGTCTGCAAGGCTTGAGGAAATGCTGAAAGCCCAGGCGGACTATTCCACTGAATACCAGATTGACGAGGACTGGAAAGAGGTAGTGAATAAGTACCTTAATAAAAGAAAGCTCTCTGCTGAAATGGTAGAGGCATTTGTGGACAGGGTAGTGGTACATGAGGATACAAGTCTTGAAGTACATCTGGTATATGATGATGTTCTGAGTGATCTGCTTAGCCTGAGTGCGGAAAGGGAGGCGGTTTAAATGGATAAAGTTGTAATCGCTATGTATCTTAGGCTTTCCAACGAGGACATCAATAAGACAAAATCAGAGGAAAGCAACAGTATTTCCGCACAACGGGTACTTCTGACAAGGCATATAAGAGTTACTTATGCAGGGGCAGGCGTACAGCATTGTGGAGTTCTGCGATGACGGCTATACCGGAACCGACTTCAACAGACCGGGCTTTCAGGCAATGATTGAGACTGCTAAAAGCGGAAAAATCGGTATGATTATCGTCAAGGACTTCTCCCGCTTTGGCAGGGACTATCTGGAGGTCGGGAGGTATCTGGAATACATCTTCCCGATATTGCAGATACGGTTTGTGTCCGTGAACGATAATTATGATAGCAGCGATAAACTTGGGGCAACAGGCGGTATGAGCGTTGCACTAAAGAATATCGTATATGCTATGTACAGTGCTGATCTGTCAAAGAAAGTCCGCTCCGCTAGAAATACCAGAGTAAGGAAGGGCAAGTATGTTGCCCAGTTTGCTCCTTATGGTTATATGAAAGATCCAAAGGATAAGCATAAGCTGTTGATTGATGAAGATGCAGCTTGGGTGGTCCGCAAGATTTTTTCTCTGGCGGCTGATGGGATAAGCCACTCAGAGATTGCAAGAATACTGAATGAGGAAGGAATACCAACAAGGTATATGTACCACAAGCTGAAAGGCGACAATTCCCCGGACAAACAACCACATGTCAAGATAAAAATGTGGAGTAATGATATGATTAAGGAAATGATCACAAATGAAACGTACTTAGGCATAATGATATGGAATAAAGCTAAGTGCGGAATGGATACTAATATGAAACGGGTGGTGCAACCTAAAGAGGACTGGATCATAGTCAAAAACCAACACGATGCGATTGTTTCAAAGGAACTCTTTGACCGGGCTAATGCGAATATTGTTGGTCGTGTGGCAAATGGCAATAAAGCGGGTAAGAAAACTCTCTTTTTTATCTGTGGCTGCTGTGGTAAAGGACTCCAACACAGGAACAGGAAAAACGGCAGCTATTATTGCAGAGGCGGCACACTTCAAGTAGAGAATGACTGTCAAAAGGTCAATGTCAAGCAGAATGAGCTTGAGAATATGGTAATGTGTCAGGTCAGGGGAATGGCTGATATGCTGATAGAGGCAAAGACTATTCGCAAAAAGGCTCGTGAGAATGACAGGAGAGCGGTTCTTGAAACAACGCTTGCTGACGGTGCAAAGGAAATGGCATTGTGGAAAGACACAAAGCTACACCTGTATGAACGGTATAAGGGTGGAGCGATTACCAGAGAGAGCTATGTCGCACAGATTGAGAACGGCAAGGCAAGAATGGAGGAACTGGAGCAGATCAGAAGTGAGGCACTGGCGGAACTGGACAGTATGCAGACCATGACAAGCACTGAGGAAATAGCAGATGCAGAATTGACAGAGCTTTCAGTGGTGGAGGCTTTCGATAAAGACAAGCTAAAGGCATTGATAGATCGGGTGATTGTCTATGATGCGGATACGGTTGAGGTTATCTGGAAAGTAGATAATCCATTCAAATCAGGAATTTCAGCGTGAAAAGCATTTCAATTTCCAGCAAGTAGTGGTAAAATATGAGCCATAGGCGAATGGTGCCTGTGGCTCAAAAAAATTTCAAATTTTTTTGTGCCTTACTTGACACGGGCAGATTATTACTTTTTTCACACTGTATTTCCTTTCAAGTTATTGCGCAGGAATACAC
>JAFLSM010000064.1 GCA_022510955.1 Ruminococcus sp.
GCCACCTTGCCAAGGTGGAGGTAGCGGGTTCGAGCCCCGTCATCCGCTCCATAAATAAAAAGCAGGTTCCTTTTGGAGCCTGTTTTTGTTTTATAGGAAACTGCTTGAAAAACAGTCGGGCACAAAAAGTAGTTATTATATGATGTTGTCTGCTCGGATAAGTGCAGCCCACTGGCTGCTTTTTTGCAAGCATGCTGATTACGGGGCTCGAAGGCGAGCGTAAAGAAAACAGTCCGGGGGACTGTTTTTAGCGAGAGCGAAGATGGAAGTAAATCAATAGCAAGACACCGCAACATGCGAGATGAAATAATCTAATAGATGTACTTCCGTCATCCGCTTCACAATGCACTTGACAAAAACATCAAGTTTGTCAAGTGCATTTTAATGTTTTAAGTATTTATAACAATAAAAATTGCATACTGTATTTGGTGTGAGATACGGCGACATAGCTAAGCGGTAAGGCACGAGTCCAAAGTTATTATTTCGGTTTCTATATTATATATATTCAGAATAATTTCTTGTGTCAATTTTTGTGGCATATAAATCAAATTTCACTCAGAAGCTTTTTGGCTTTTGTTACCCGTATTTGAAAAATAAAATATACCTAAAATGTTATAGGCACTTGCTATATTTAAGCGAGTGCTTATTCTTTTGCCTAAAAACCAGTTTTTGCTTTTTTAGGTGTGGAAATTCTCTCGATTAAACTAGGGGGAGATTCTTGGCGTTTGGTATAGACTTTATCTGTAATATTTCGCTAACAGGCGAGAGAATTCATATATTATTCATTTGTTTCGTCGGCTTGTGTGAAATGCTGTTAATATGTTATAAAATAATTCAGTAAATAAGGAACAAGAAATGTAGCATCAAACAAAAAAATAGCAATATTTTTATATAGCTTGACGATTGAATAAAGTTTCATGTTTAGTTATAATTAATAATAGATAATTATAATGTGCAATTAATTTATTGTGTTTAACAAATTATTATTTAATATGATACTTTTTATATAATACATTGTATTTTAGTTTTTACAGGAGGCGAGAAAAATTGAAAAAAATATTGAGGCATTTAAATATCAAAAAAATAAATCGAATATTAAAATCAGAAGTTGCTTTTATACTGGTTCTTACTATTGTTTTCAGCCTTGTTTTAACCGGTCAGTTCCGAACCACAGTTAATGCCGCTTCATCAAACAGTCAGACTAAATATAGCAATGTAGCGGATTTTCAGAAAAACCGCTGGCTTTCAATAGAAAATTCTGTATTTGGCAAGAAATGGACTGATTTACGGACTGCTAAGCAAATAGGCAACGGTATAAAAAATAAAAATCTTACTGTTCAATCGAGTGCTTCCAATACCTATTTCCACTGGACCGATACCGGTTTTCAGTCAGGAGCCGAAGGCAACTATAAAAAGTGGGACGGCACGAAGGGTACCGGGTACAGAACCAGTAATAAAAAAGAGGTAACAATAGATTACAATGTTAATGACGGTACCAACGAAAATTTAAAAATAACATTTACGGAATTCACTATAAATAATGCAAGACAGTTCAGAGATGTACTGGAGTATTTCAATAATAAAAATGTTACTAATAAATATGTCAAGGTGAATCTGAACAGCGACCTTGATATGGGCGGACAGGACGGTGTAATTTGGGATCCAATAGAAACTAATTATTGTCTTGATAACGATTATAAAAAATGGCTGTACATAGAGGGTAACGGTCATACAATATATAATCTTTGCATATACACGGACGACAAAGAAAAAGGCGCCGGACTTTTCAGTCATCCACCGGCATTTATGATTGTAAAAAATCTTGGTTTTCAATCATCAATGGTTCTTCACGGATATGATGATGGAGACAGCTATGCTACCTCGGTAGGCTTGATAGCGGGATTTTGCCCTCAAAAGGGTTACTTCTATAACGTACACTCAGACGGCGGATATTTTCAGATGAGTGATAAGATCAACACTACAGGCTCCGGCGGTATGGGCGGACTCATCGGACGCAAGGATATCTGGGCTTCCCAAAATACCTTCAGCGAAAGAGGGGCATTTGAAAGAATAAACACAGGCGATTTTTACCTTGAGAACTGTTCAACCGGCAATTATTATATGTATGGTTCAGACCATATAGGCGGACTGACCTCATTTATGGGTGTTAATGCCAAGACTCTATCCCGATATGACCGAAAGTTTCCGCAAAAACCTGAAAGATTTATTGTGAGGGACAGAAATTACGGCAAATACACACAGGATCAACTGAGCGATTGTATTGAACATATAGAAACATATAATTACTTTCCTATAATGGTTAAGGACTGCTACTCGGTTGACAGTACAATATTCTCAACAGGACACGACTCAGGTGCATTTATTTCCTGCGGACGCGGTATTATTGCAGAAGGTTGTTTTACTAACAACACTATTTATGCTACCGATAACACCGGCGGATTTATAGGAAGAGTTGTTAATACCAATTTACCGTATATTATGGATGCACGTGGTGAAAACGGTGACAATACGGTTGCCAAAAATTATACAATAGGTTCATATTTTAAAGATTGTTATTCATCCGGTATTGTAGAGGGGTCAAACGCCATGGGCGGTTTTGTGGGACTTGATAATACAAAGCGTGATCTCAATTCAATTTATACTGATACCGGTGCAAATGCAAAAGACCGAGACTCAACAAAGAATTACAGCAGTACTGTATATGAGAACTGTTATTCAACAGCTATGGTCGGTATGGATTATGCCGGCAAATACTGCGGCGGATTTGTTGGTTTGGATGATAACTACGGCGAAACAGGACTTACTGTTGCAATAAAACAAAACGGTAACACAGTTCAGAAGAAGATAGCTGTAGGTTCTGCATACATAAACTGTTATGCGGCAGGTGAGGTTGGAAATATACTCACCGTTACGGATATAGACTCAGACACAAAAACACGCGAAAACGATTACTTTACGAACCATGAGTGCAAAAATGAATCGGATGTTTTAGACTATTATCCGACAGGAGGCTTTGCGGGAGCAGTCGGACTTGACCTTTATTATTATACAAATAAAAAAGAGCTTACAGGAAAGAACCCAAAAGCGGCTGAGAAAACTTTCAGTGAAGTGGGTAAAGCAGGATTTTTTTATAACTGCTATTATGATATGCAGACCACAGCAATGCATGAAATGGCAATCGGATTAGCAAAACAGCAAACATGCCGAGGCACAGCCGGGGATAACTTCAATGTTGTAGGTATTACAGGACTTTATACCGTCAATTCGGATGTAAAGCTTGTACCGGGACTTACCGGAAGTCCAAAATCCTACGCGGGCGGTAAGAGCTTCAAAATGGATGACAGTGAGAATAACAGCACTATATGGCAGTACAACGACGGGTACTATCCACAGCTCACGCTCTTTATGGCTTCAGATATTACTATTTCGGATATTACAACGGCAAAAGATGCTAATATCACCAATGCTATTAAAAAATCGGAGTTTTTCATAGATGTGGACACAGACGAATCCACAAGATCAGAGCCGGTATTATCCCTCGCCAATTCTCTTGCAGAATATGGTAATAAGAATAAAGCGGCTGCACAGATTGCAGGTGTAATTACCGCGTACCGTTATTCTCAGGCGTCAACATCTACTGTGTTCCTTGACCATTGGGATTATACAATGGATACAAACTCAGGTGCCACCGAGGGCGAGAACGACTGGAGACCGGGTCTGGAGCAAAACAGAATGGTTAAGGAGACAGTCACGGACGAAAACGGCAATGAGGTTGAAGAGTGGCAGATTACATATACAAATGTAGCAGCAGGCACATACGAATTTAAGGTTCAGGCGGGAACAAGCTGGGCATATAACTATGGTAGAACAAGATTTAATGATACAGAGAATATCTCGCTTGTTGTTCCCTTTGATAAATGTACCGTCAAAATACGGTTCCATTATGCAGAAATTAAAAACAATAAATTTTATGTAAAAGCCGATTTCTATGATGAAACAGGTGAATTTGTCAGAACGGAAACTCTTACCTCTGCTGTGTACCAAGAGTATGAGCCAACTCCGTACACTGTTGCAGGCTCACTTCCCGAGCAAAGCTGGAACGCCGACAAAAATGATCTTTATACAATGACATATATGGGTGATGAAAGAACCTATTCATTGACTATAAAAGATTTGCCGGAGGGCTTCTACCAGTTTAAAATAACCAACGGTGGTGGCTGGGGAGTCAATTACGGAATTGACGGTGTTCCCGATGGCAATAATATGGAATTTAAACTGACGGGCACAACGAATGTTACCATTATCTTCGATGAAAAAACCAAATTGTGTGAGGTTACTGCTGAGATTCCCGAGTGCTTAACGGATGTACATGTAAGCGATAAGAAAATTGATTTCAGTGGATATTCTGTTATCTGTTCATCATCGCAGATTACAGGATATACCTGGCTTACCGACGGACAGGAGAAAGAGGCGGCTGAAGCCGGACAGTTGTTCTTTGATTCAAGCGAAGGAGTTTATACAAGAACATTTAATCTTCCTATTAAGAATGATTCAGGTCAGTATATCAATGTTGATGAAAACTATGCGTATAAGGTAATCAAAGACGCTGTAGATGACGGAGGCCCCAACAGCGGATTTTATATATCCAAACCTTTGGATGATTCCATTACAGAAATTCCTCTTGTATTTAAATATAACGAAAAAACAGATGAAGCGTCTGTTTCTTCAACATTAGAGGATGTTGTTCAGCCTAATGTAAGGGCTACAAACTACTCTGTAGTTGGTACGGAAGGCCTTACAGGCTATAACTGGCTTGGCGAAAACAAAGGTGACGAATATTCTAAAAATGCTGCTAACGCAGGTCTAATGTCTCCTGTAGATGGCTCAGGTACCTTGTATGAAAAGATTTATAACGGTATTCAGCCGGGTACCTACCAGTTTAAGGTTGTTCCGGATACTCTTGACGGTATGTGGAAATTCCCATTGGATTACGGTGATGAAGACGGCGGAAACTATATCATTACAATTCTTAACAGCGACGGTACCAATCAATTTAAGGATGTTCAGGTTCGTATATTGTTTGACGCTTCGAAAGGAACGATTGATGTAACAACATCTCCTGCGGAAGCACTGCAATTAGACAGATATGTAATTTCCGGCGGAACAAATCTTATGGGAGAAAATCGTAAGTGGTCAACCACCGATCCTGAAATGAAATATGATAAGGAAACGGGACATTATATCTACACCTTGGAAAATGTAAGAATAAATGATACGGCACAGGTTCCTACAGTCGATTTTCTGCCCAATATCAGCTATTCTTATAAAATAGTGCCTTATGGTGAGGATAAGGGCGAAAATAAATATTTTATTCTCAGAGGTCCGCAGATTTCATATAATGTTAAGTTTGATTATAATCCTAAAACGGAAGAAACAATTCTCACTGCATATGATGAACAAGGCAATGATGTTTCCGACAGTGTTCTGTCTTATGATGTAAAACCGACATTTTATTCGGTAATCGGCGATTCTATTCTTACGGGCTATGATTGGGATACCAATCAGTCAATAGAGGCTGCATATTACGGATTGATGGATGATACAGACAACGACGGTATTTATGAAAAAACATATAAAATAAATGTTCCGTCCGGAGGCGCTGTTGCAAACTATTCGTTTAAGGTAGCTGCAAATGGTACATTTAACTCAGGTATGTCGTGGGGTCCTGACGGATTTGGAGATAACCACAACTTTGTTGTTTCCGTTCAATCGAATGATCCGAGTATTTTAGAGGCATATTTGACAATTTATTTTGATTCCAAAGCGGGTGAAATTACATATAAAACTGATCCCGAAAGCGTAAGCTCAGGTATTGATGACTCGTCGTTCATATGGTATGTCGCAGGTACATATATGCTAAGGAACAATAACAGTTTTACATATGACACTACGGTTTATGATACCGTGCGCGATATTACCTCCGGTTTTACATTTACCTGCGGTGAAAATACAGATGAACGCGGTCTTACATGGAGTATTGATACCGAGTATAACCGGGCATCTGATTTCAAAGATCGGCTTTCATTTAATATTTCTTATTCTCAGGAAGGAACCTCTGCAACAGGTACCTTTGAAACGGATATAATTGACCTTGAAGTACAACCGCTTTATGAGTCGGATTACGAGGCGTCGGTCGGTGACGATCATATCAAGATTCTAGCGCAGTATTTTGTGGATAAGTTTATGCCGGGTAAACAGTGGCTAAAGGTTACTTCCGTAGGCTACGGATATTCCCAATCTTTCAGAGACTGGAAAGTTAACAACCTTGAATATAACAACTATGTTTCGGCTAAAAAGGAATATGACAGATACTTTAACAGATATCTGGCAATTCTTAAAGGTATGCCTTATACCGATTCAATAACAGGATACGTAACAGAACACAATCTTATTGAGTATCTGGAGAAAAACAGCGAAACCTGTAAGGATATTGCCGCAAGAATAGGACTGCCCTCAGGCACTACATTGCTTACTCTTTATGCGGACATAAATAATACAGAAAAGTATCCGGTTACAACAAAACCGCAGGATGAATATCCCAGCGTTTCAAACCAGTCGGTTGCAGGCAGCAGAGATATAAGACTGATTCCTACTGCATATCTTGAGGCAGGAAACGATGCCAAAATCAGTGTAATTCAGTCTGCTGATGACGCTACAGGTGAGAAAGCAAACAATATTGTGCGTTATGAGGGTAAAAATTCAGAAAGCGGTACTTCGTTCGCACTCGATAATAATCAATCCATCAATACGGTTCCGTTCACTTATTATAATGTAGGTATGACCGCTGCGTTCCTTTCTACCGATAAGGTTGGACTGGGTATTTACAATAACTATGATAAACAAGCGGTTGCCAATTATGATAAGAGTCAGATACGAGATGACAATGATGTCAAAGTAAGAAATGACAATAAAGGAAAAGGCAGATACTTTGCAATGTCCTCTGCTTTCAATGTAATGGCTAATAATACTCAGACAGGAGATAACGCTGACTATGGCGCAGACCGTTATTCTGATTCGTATGAAGACGGTCAAGGTAATCAAATTGGCGGCAAGCCGTACATTAAAGTCGGTTCGTTCATCAATCAGTCAATTATCGGTAACTCTCGTTATGCAAGTGACAACGAGAAGGGTCAAAGTATTGTTAAGATTTTTAAGAAGGCAACAGACAGTAACGGTACAGAATATCTGGATCTTGTATATGTTGATTCTGAGAGTACGAATACAGAGTACGGCAAAAATTACCGTCTGTGGACAGGACAGGAGAAGTTCACGGCAGGTCAGGCAGGTACCTACACGGCTGTATTTTACTGGGCGTTGGCCGACGGCAGATACATTACTGACCAAAAGGATATTATTGTTGATGTTCTTGAACCGGGACTTACAAAATCTGTTGATAAAGAGTACGACACTGCAGGTTCAGACAGAGAACTGACCTATACTGTAACCTACACAAACGACAGAACTGACGAAAATCTCAACTTTGCTCTCCTTGATGTTCTTCCTTATAGCGATAGCACGAGATATCACAAAGATATTAACGGCAACGAGAAGAAGGCTACTACAAAAGATAACGGCAGTAAGCTAAGCTTTGATATTGAGTCGTTATCAATTAACTACTCTAACCCAAGTACCGTAATAAAAGGTATTTATGTTTCAAAACCGGGTAAGGGGGAGGAACTTCGAACTTTACTCAATCCTTCCTATGATGAAGACGATCTCGATAGTGACGGCAACCCTAAGAGCAGTAAAATAGCGGGAATTCTTGAACTTGCAACAGAGGATGATCCGGAAGAAAACGGAACAATCATAGGTCAAGCAACGGAACTTTTCGATCTTATTGATAAGAATAAAGATGAAATGAACGGTGTTATTGATGAAGATACATACTATAATCCAGGTGAACGTTATGTAACTTACAGGGACAGAACTGCTATTGCAATAACCGGTATTGAGCTTGGAGTAGGTGAAAAAATCACCTTAACATACAAGCTTAAGCTTAACAGCGATCCGGGCGACTTCCTTGTTAACGACGCCCACTTCTTTGTTCAGGGTATGGAAAATACTGATGTTAAGAGTGTTGACAACTGTAATTATGTTTCGACAGCTTATATAGACAGAAATGTTTCAGGCTATGCCTGGATGGACGAAAACGTGGACGGTATTCTTGATGAGGATGAACCTCGTTTACCGGGACTGAAAGTAGCTTTGTTCGATGTTACAGGCGACAATGCGAAGCGTGTTGCTGAAACCACAACAAATGATGAAGGCTTTTATGAGTTCAAATCGTTACCGGCAGGCGACTATGTGATTAAGTGCATAGATGAAGATAATAAGAATTTCAGTTACACCTTCATTGATAGTCATGGTAATCAAAAAACTATTGGTTTTGAAGATTTATCTGTATCACCAAAGAAGAATCAATATGAAATGGAAGGCAAAGTTATAGGCTCTCGAACTCTTTTTGACAGCACTTACAAGCCAACCCAAATCGGAAACTACTATCAGCTTCAGGAAGCGTCGCTTTCCTTATCAATGCCTACAAACCAGCAGGTTTATTATGGAAGTTATTCTTCAGCAGTGGGCATGAATGCAACAAATACAGATTTCAATTTCGATAAGAAAGTTCAGAATGTTGCTTTCTATTATGAAGACTTTAATAATGGTTTTAAAATTAACAAGGTTACAAATATTGACGGTAAAGAGGTCGGCGTAGATGGCGTTGATTTTATGCTGGAATATAGACTTTCTACTGATGTTCTTGATGAGAACGGCGAAGTAATAGGTTCAAAGGATGAGTGGTATCCTGTGTATTATGTTGAATTAACGGATACAGAAAACGGTACGTCGACAAAAAGAGCTGTTTTTGACGCAAATAATCCTAAGACTGCCGAACAGCTTAAGGATGAGGGAATAGATTATATTTTCAGCACTTCGCAGGGCGGATTGATTGAATTTGAGAATCTGTTTTCGGGTTATTTCAGACTTACCGAAGTCAGCACCAAAAATGCATCTGTCCCCAACTTGGGTAAGCTTGCATCGTCAATCGAGTTTAATCTTCCGTATGCTGTTGATGTAGACGAATTAAATAAAAATAATTTAATTCAGTTATCTGAAGATGAAAGCGATTATACCTTATCGGAGGACGGAAAAACACGCTATTACCACCATATTGCTTTCAAGATTAATAATACAGCGGCTCAGTTTGATCTTCCGGTAACAGGAGATAACGGATTTTTCGTAATCTTATTAATTGGCGTAGTTCTTCTGGGCGTCGGAACGTTAATAGTTTTGCTTTGTATAAAAAAATCACGCAAAAAAGCAAAATAAAAAGCGAAGTAAAATATTAATAAATTTCAAAGGCTGTCTTGAAACGATTAAGCTTTTGAGGCAGCTTTTTCCCCTTGCAGCTATTGTAAATAATGCTTTTACCGCTTCGCAAGAAGAAAGCAGGAAACGATAAGACATGATCTTAAGTGTGTATTGCATATCCACTACTCAAACTCGGCAAAATACCAACTGAACTTATTAAAAAGGGTTCGCAAATACCCAAAATCATAAATTAAAAAATATAAAAGGAGGAAAATTTTATGAAAAAATTTGCAGCTATATTTATCAGCATTATGCTGGTAGCTTTAATGGCGATTACGCCGGTAGTTTCGGCGGCAACAGCATCCCAGGACTTTTCAGAAGCTGTCGCTGAAAGAATACAAGCAAAGGGTACGTCTAACGGTACTCTCACACTTCACAAGTATCAGGTTGTACCGGGACAGGAAGCTTCGGTTGACACTGATGCGCAAGAGCCTGTATCAGGTGCATTATTCGTAGCTTACAGAATCTACGATCTTAATCCTGAAACCGGTCTGTTCTCAGTATCTAAAAACTTTGATTTAAAGAATGAACCAGTTTCAGATAAGCTTAAAGAATTCATCGATAATGATGGCCACCTTACATTCACAAGCACAGCTGATTTGGAAGCACTTATTCCATCTATTCAGAAAGTAGCTTATTTCCGCTATCCAAATGCTTTTTCACAAGAAGTTTCTGCAGGAGAATATAAGTTTGATTCTCTTCCACTCGGTGTATATCTTGTAGTAGAAGCAGGTGTGCCGGAAGGTTACGCAGTATCAACAATACCTTTCCTCGTAGCAATTCCTCAGTGGGATGAGGCAGCTGACGGTGAAGGCGGTACATGGAACTTTGATATTGAAGCAAATCCAAAGAATGACGAAATCACTCTTGATAAGGTTATCACAAACTCAGATGTTACAGATGATGACGTAAAGAGCGCTACAAAGAATGTCGGCGATAAGGTTGAATACAAAGTAACAGCTGACATTCCTTGCTACAACCCAACTCTTTCAGAGGACGAGGAACTTACACAGGAACAGAAGGACGCTATTACATATACATTTGTCGATACAATGTCCGGCGGCTTAACTTATAACGGCGACTTTGTAGCTAAGGTAGTAAATGAAGATGCTGACATCAACCATACATTTACTCTTGGAACAGATTACACAATAACAGTTACTCCGAATCCTACAGTAAAGGGTCAGCCAACAACAATCACAGTAAAATTTGATTGGAACGCTCTTGATGCATATCAGGGTGAGGATATCACACTTATATATTCTGCAACACTTAATGAAACAGCTGTAGCAGGCGAGGCACATATAAACTCAGCTAAGCTTCAGTACACAAATGATCCAAGAGCAAATAGCAAAGATGGTCCAAAGCCAGGAAAGCCATCAGAAACACCTGAGAGCGAGACAAAGGTTTATACATACGAGATGGATCTTACAAAGACATTCAACGGTTCACTTGTAAAAGACCTTGTAACAGACACAAATTATAAGAAATTTGGCGCAACAGGCGTTCAGTTCACCTTGACAGTAAAGGGTGAGGAAGAACCACTCAAGTTTGTTAAATTTGCAGACGGCTCATATGCTGTATTCGGCGATAACTTTAATGAAGAGAACGGTAAGCTTAAAGACACTAACTACGAGGTAGTTACAAAGATAAACCCTGATATATACGGCAGCCTTGTTGTAAAGGGTCTTGCTGAGGGTACATATGTATTATCCGAGGTGAGCAGTATCGATGGTTATAGCAAGCTCGCAAGTGATGTTGAAATCACATTAGTAGGCGGCAAGAGCGGTGAGCCTGAGGAGTATGACGGAACTTTAGCTTCTGCAACTGCAAACCCAGGCGGAGAGTTAACAATCAACGAGAATACTGCACATGCATCAAACGGTCACTTCGAGATGACAGTTAACAACGTTAAGAAGCAGTTCAACCTTCCTCTCACAGGTGGTGCAGGACTTCTTATGTTCACGATCGGCGGCGGAGTTGTAATAGCAGGCGCTATCATTATCTTCTCATTACTCCGCAAGAAAAAAACTGTTAAATAATAGTATTACACGACAATATTATTAGTTATCTAATTTCTCTGGGAGAACAGAGCAGTCTGTTCTCCCAGAAATTTATATAGAAACAATAAAATTTTTTAGAAGATTTTATTCTAAAGTTATTATTGAAAAATATAGTAAATTTTTATTGTGTATTCCTGCGCAATAACTTGAAAGGAAATACAGTGTGAAAAAAGTAATAATCGGAATATTCGGAGCTCTGATTTTGCTTGGCGGTATATCTATGGTCTGCTATC
>JAFLSM010000065.1 GCA_022510955.1 Ruminococcus sp.
TCAGGCAAATTTCGCGTTATACATCGTGCCCTGTCCTCGAAAGGCGTCAGCCTTTTTGCGGTATGGCACTCGTCTAACACAAAATCTGCTCTGAAATTTTATCTCACTTTTAATTAGTGTTTAGTATAAATACTGCGATACTGTGCCGCTTCACATTAATATTTTCAGCGGCAATCTGAGGTTTATTATGAGAAAAAAGCATTGGACTGTCACACCGCTGTTTTTTATCTTCGGTGTGGTAATGCTGTTTATGGCGATTGCATCACATTCTTATAATCAAATATTATGTTATATTGAAATGGGCATTTCAATTATATCGCTCGCTGTGGTTGCAGTGCTTTTGCTCCGTTTCAGGAGCTATGTGTCATATGTTGTGCGTTCCATTGCGGATAAAATTAACGGCATTGACTCTTCATTTCTTGAGAAATACAAATATCCAATAGCTATTGTCGGCACAAAAGGTGACATTCTTTGGTGTAATGTGCGTTTCCGTAAGCAGATGAGTAATGCCAAAAATCCTGAGGGCGACAACATCAGCGCCTATCTTTCCGGATTTGATTTTGAAAACTTTGTTGTCGGTGAGGGTATAGACATTGCACACGATGGCAAGGAATATACTGTATACTGTACAAATACTGAAAACGGATATATTTGTCATTTTATTGATAACACCTATTACAAGGCAATGGTGCGTGAATATAATACATCCTTGCCTTGTGTTGCACTTATTACCTTTGACAATGTCGATGACTTTTCAAATTCGTCTGATGAGGACTTTTCACAAGCTACATTGTCAGTAGAAACATATCTGCAAAAATGGGCTAATTTATATAATGCACTTTACAAAAAAATAAGCACTAACAGATATATGATTATATTCCGTGAAACTGATGTAGAAAAAATGGTTGCTTTAAAGTTTCCGATACTCAAGGAAATTCACGAGATTGCCATAAGGCAGAACACAGCTACAATATCTGTTGGCTTGTGCCGAGGAGCAAAGACCCTTAAGGAAAGCGAGCTTAGCGCACGAAAGGCACTTGAAATGGCACTTGGCAGAGGCGGTGACCAGGTAGCAATAATTAAAAATAACAGCTATGATTTCTTTGGCGGTACAGCGGCTGCATCTGAAAAACTGAGCAAGGTGCGTATGCGTGTTATTGCCAATGCAATAAGTCGTGCAGTTGCTGACTGTGATAAAGTTTTGCTTATGGGGCATCGCTTTTCCGATCTTGACTGTGTCGGTGCGGCAATCGGTATGCAGTGCATTATGGAAAAGTCATTCAAGCGTTATAGCAGGATTGTTATAGATAAAGAAAATTCTATGGCACAGCAGCTTATTACATATGCCGAAAATCGACTTGATAATAATATTTTTATTTCGGTTGAGGATGCTATCAAAAATATAACTCCGAAAACTTTGTTGATTATTCTTGACACTCATCTCAAAACTTCATTAGAAAGTGCACAGATTTATGAAAAGTGCAAGCGTGTAATTGTAATTGACCATCACAGGAAAGCTGTAAATTATATTGACAATGCACTTGTGTTCTGTCACGAACCGTCAGCATCATCTTCATCGGAAATGTGCAGTGAGATTATCAGCTGTCTTGATGATGCTTCGATTGGATATGTTCAGGCAGATGCACTGCTTGCGGGAATTATGCTTGATACTAAAAACTTTGTTATCAAAACGGGCGTGCGTACCTTTGAGGCCGCAGCTTATCTGCGTAAGAAGGGAGCCAATACCCTTACCGTCAAGGAAATGTTTTCGGACAGTATAGAAACATATAAGGAAAAAGTTGATATTGTTTGCAAGGCAAACATATATAAAAACTGTGCTTTTTCAGTTGCCTCACAAAAGGGCGAGGGAATTCGCCTTGCTGCTGCTCAGGCGGCAGATGAAATGCTCTCTTTGCAAGGTGTTGATGCCTCATTTGTACTCTTTGAGGGCGAGGGAAGAATCAATATTTCAGCAAGAAGCTATGGGCGTATAAATGTACAGATTATAATGGAAAAGCTTGGCGGCGGCGGTCATCAGACCATGGCGGCGGCACAGCTTTATGACATAACAATGGAGCTTGCGTATCAAAAACTGATGTCGGTAATTGACGAGGTGCTTGATGATGTGAGCGCATAAACACGAAAGGATGATAACAGTGAAAGTAATTTTATTACAGGATGTAAAGTCGCTTGGTAAAAAGGGCGAGCTTGTTGAGGCGTCAGACGGATATGCACGCAACTATCTTTTGCCAAGAAAGATTGCTCGTGAGGCAAACGCACAGGCAATGAATGAATATAAAAATGCAGAAAACTCAAAGAATTATAAAATTGCTACAGAAAAGGCACAGGCTGAAGCATATAAAAAACAGCTTGAAGGCAAAGTATTTGAGATGACTGCAAAGGCAGGACAGGGTGGAAGACTGTTTGGAAGCGTAACCTCTAAGCAGGTTGCTGAGGAAATCAAAAAACAATATAATATTGCTGTTGATAAACGCAAAGTTATGCTTGAAACCGACATCAAGGAGTTTGGTACCTACAAGGCAGAGGTAAAGCTCTACACAGGTATTTCAGCTAAAATTGATGTTAAAGTAACTGAAGCAAAATAATTATGTAGTTTATCATAAAACGGAAGAAAACCTTAGGGTAGCTATAGTTACATATAAAAATATATTTTGAAGCGTTATTAAAAGGTACGAAAATGGCAGATTCAGATTTTATCGGCAGTTATGACGGTTTGAATATGCCGTACAGTCCCGAGGCAGAGCAGGCTGTGCTGGGTGCAATGATACTCGACAGTAATGTCTTTGACAGGGTGGTTGACCACATCAAGTCAGCCGATTATTTCTATGTTGCACTTCACAAGATAATTTTTGCAACAATGCAGGAAATGATTAATTTCGGTGCGGCTATCGACTTTGTAACACTGCTTGAAAAACTAAAACAGAATAAAGCATTTGATGAGGCAATGGGCAAGACATACCTTATGGATTTGGTCAACAACTGTCCTTCAATCTCAAATGCCGAGGCATATGCTAAGGTAATTGCCGACAAGTACAGCATTCGCAGACTTATTACCGCATCAAGAGAAATCATTGATGATGCAACAGCCGGTGAAGATGAGCCGTCGGTGCTGATTGACTCGGCAGAGCAGAAGATTTTTGAGATTCGCCGTGGTAACGAAAAGTCAGGACTTGAAAACATCAAATCTGTTGTTTTGCAGACCTTTGACCGTCTTGACTCTTTAAACAAAGAGACTGACGACAGTATGAAACCGATTCCGTCAGGTATCGGCGACCTTGACAGGGTAATCACCGGACTCAACCGAAGTGACCTGATTTTGCTTGCGGCACGTCCGGGTATGGGTAAAACAAGTTTTGCTCTCAACATTGCACGCTATGCAGCATGCACAGCCAAAAAAACTGTGGCTTTCTTCTCTCTTGAAATGTCAAAAGAACAGCTTGCAAGCCGTCTTTTGTCAACAGAGGCGCTAATAAGCGGAACAAAATTGCGTACGGGTAAGCTGAGTGAAGAAGAATGGAGCAGGCTTATTCCTGCAAGTGATGTGCTATCTAATTCTGAACTGTATCTTGATGATACTCCCGGTATTACAATAACAGAGATGAAGTCAAGATTAAGACGATTGCATAACCTTGATTTGGTTGTAATTGACTACTTGCAGCTTATGGCAAGCGGCAAAAGAATAGACAATCGTGTTCAGGAAATTTCAGAAATTACACGAAATCTCAAAATTTTGGCTAAGGAAATGAACGTTCCGGTAATCACGCTTTCACAGCTTTCCCGTGCATCCGAAAAGCGTGATGACCACAGACCTCAGCTTTCGGACCTGCGTGATTCCGGTTCAATTGAGCAGGACGCCGATATAGTTTTGTTTCTTTATCGTGAGGGATACTATGCCGACAAGAGTGCTGATAACGCAGCTGCACAAACCTCAGATATGAATTCGGGCGAGTGTATCGTTGCCAAAAACCGTCACGGTGAGGCGAGAGCTGTTAAACTGCATTGGCAGGGTGAATTTATGAGATTTACAGGTACGGAGTCAAGAGATGAATAGTATCGTTGCTTCTACTATTGAAAAGTATCGGCTGATAAGCAGTGGTGACATCATTGTTGTTGCTCTGTCGGGCGGTGCGGATTCAGTTTCACTTCTTGATATCATTTGTTCTTTTAAAGAAAAATATAATTTAACAATCTATGCTGCTCATCTCAATCACAACTTGCGTGGGGAAGAGGCTGAGCGTGATGAAAATTTCTGCAAAATTCTTTGTGAGAATTATGATGTTCAGCTTTTTACAAAAAGTGTTGACATTCGTGCTATTGCAAGTGGGCAAAAAATAAGTGAAGAGCTTTGCGGCAGAAACGAAAGATATAAATTTTTTAATGAGTTGTCTGATAGTCTGGATGCTAAAATTGCAACTGCACATACTGCATCAGACAATGCTGAAACTTTAATTTATAATATAACAAGAGGCTCGTCAGTAAGAGGATTGTCTGCAATTCCTCCGCAGAGGGGCAGAATTATCCGTCCGCTGATTGAAGTAAGTCGTGGTCAGATTGAAGAATATTGCAGGCAGAATCAGCTTGATTTTGTCACTGACAGTACTAATCTGACTGATGAATATACCCGAAATAAAATTCGTCACAATGTTATAAAGACACTCAAAGACATCAATCCACAGCTTGAACAGTCTGTATCTCAGCTTAGCGAAAATGCAAGAGAGGTTACAGATTATCTTAATAAACAAGCAAAAGCGGCACTTGATAAATGTAAAACTCAATATGGATTTAGCTGTCAAAAGCTTTTGGCGCTTGATACAGCTGTATTAAAACATTCGCTTGTGCTTTTGTGCGAGAGCACTGCAAATCTTACACCTGAGTACAGGCATATAGAATTAATGCTCAAAGTTCTTAACAATGGCGGAGCAGTTAATCTTAACAATGAATTCAGGGCAATGTCAAAGCAGGGAATATTCAGAATATTTTCTGTCAATGATAATGTAGAGTTTATTCCTGTTTACATTTCAGAAGATTTACGTATCAATTATAATGGTAAGGCATATTTAATAACCAAACAAGATGCAGATAAAGATAATAAAAATTCTGTTTCCGTTGATTTGATAGAACAAAGGGCAGTTTTTCGCACTCGTAAGGAAGGTGACAAGTTCACATATCCTTACCGAAAGGTTACAAAACCCTTGCGGAAGGTAATGAATGAGATGAAAATTCCGTCAGAGCAAAGAGATAATCTGCTGGTTTTGGCTATCGACAATATAATTTTATGGTGCGAGAATATCGGAGTATCTCAAAACGGAAAAAATAATTCGTTTAAAGAATTAAATATTAGAATAAAAACAGATGTGTAATTATTCACAAAGGCACAGAATGTGCAGTAATAGAAAAAAGAATTTGAAAATCTTGTGAATATTATTGCAAATTAAATTGAAAAAGACTACAATAATAAGGATTTTATTATGGTCGGCTTGCTTAAATGCAATATTGCATTTAAGGCTGTCTTATGAAGAAGAAATATCTTTATATTATACATATTTAATAAATCAGCGATATTAAAGTAAGGAGTGACAAACATTGGATAATAAGAAAAAAATCCGCAATATTTTGTTATATATTGCTGTACCAATTCTTTTGATTTTGGTAATAGCAATGTTTTTAAGCTCAAATCAGGCAGTAAAGCCTCAAACTTCAGAGCTTGTACAATATTTTATTGATGATAAGGTAGACAGTTACACCATTAACTATGGTACGGGTGCAGTTGAAATTACCCTAAAAGAGGGTGAGAAGGCTTATGACAATACAAAGTCAACCCAATCTACAACTGCTACCGACAGCTCTACTCACTCTGCAACCGAACAGCCCTCAACCGTTCAACCTACTACACAACTTGCAACACAGAGTGGCAATTCGGCATTTAATTGGTTTGGCGGCACAACACAAAATGATAAAAAGACTAAGGTAGTAGTCAAGGGAGAACTTGCTGATATTCAGCGTTTTCTAAATGACATCAAGCCTTATCAGGCATCTGCAGATGAAGCTGTAGACTACAACCTTGTTCGTGCAAGTGACAACTCACTTCTTTTTGAATTTCTGCCAATGATAATTATGGTGGTTCTCTTTATAGCCGTTTGGTTCTTCATTATGAAGAAAATGGGCGGTGGTGGCCTTGGCGGCAGAGAAATGAGTTTTGGCAAGGCTAAAATTAAAAACACCAACGATGAAAAGCGTAAGACTACCTTTGATGATGTTGCAGGTGCAGATGAAGAAAAGGAAGAACTTGCGGAAGTTGTTGAATTCCTTAAATCACCTGACAAATACAACAAGCTTGGTGCAAGAATCCCAAAGGGTGTCCTCCTTGTAGGCCCTCCGGGTACAGGTAAAACTCTGCTTGCACGTGCAGTTGCAGGTGAGGCAGGCGTTCCATTCTTCTCAATTTCCGGTTCGGATTTTGTTGAAATGTTCGTCGGCGTCGGTGCATCTCGTGTTCGTGATCTCTTTGACCAGGCTAAGAAAAATTCGCCGTGTATTATCTTCATAGATGAAATTGACGCAGTTGGTCGCCAGAGAGGCGTAGGTCTTGGCGGTGGCAATGATGAGCGTGAGCAGACTCTTAACCAGTTGCTTGTTGAGATGGACGGCTTTGGTGCAAACGAGGGTGTAATCCTGATTGCAGCAACTAACCGCCCTGATGTTCTTGATCCTGCACTTCTTCGTCCGGGCAGATTTGACCGTCAGGTTATTGTAAGCTATCCTGATGTAAGCGGTCGTGAGGCAATCCTTAAGGTTCATGCACGCAAAAAACCGCTTGCTCCTGATGTGAAACTTAAGACTATTGCAAAAACAACAGCAGGCTTTACCGGTGCTGACCTTGAAAATCTTCTTAATGAGGCTGCTCTTCTTGCAGCACGCAAGGACAAAAAGGCAATCACAATGGATGAGATTAAAGAGGCCACAGTCAAGGTTGTTGTCGGTGCTGAAAAGAAGTCAAAGGTAATGAGTGAAAAAGAGAAAAAGCTGACTGCTTACCATGAGGCAGGTCACGCAATTTGCTTTGACAAGCTCGAAACTCAGGACCCTGTTCACGAAATTTCAATTATTCCTCGTGGTATGGCAGGAGGCTATACAATGCCTCTTCCGACTGAGGATAAATCATATAATTCACGCAATGAAATGATTGAGAATATCATTGTTGACCTTGGTGGTCGTGTTGCAGAGGCACTTATTCTTGATGACATTTCCACAGGTGCATCAAATGATATTGAAAAGGCAACAAAAACTGCAAGAGCTATGGTAACAAAGTACGGTATGACAAAAGAGCTTGGCTGTATCTGTTACGGACAGGATAATAGCTCGGCTTTCCTTGGCAGAGATATGGGTAGCACAACTCAGAACTACTCAGAGGCAACAGCTGCAAAAATTGACGAGCTTGTGCTTGGTATTGTAAATGATGCCTACGAAAAGGCAGAAAAGATACTGAAAGACAATATAGATAAGCTCCACGAGATTGCTGCATATCTTATGAAGCATGAGAAAATGGGCAGCGAGGACTTTGAGGCTGTAATGAGTGGGACATATGTTGAGCCTATCACTGTAGAAGATGCTGATGATTTTGATGCTGATGCAGATGAAAATTCATCATTAGGCAACGAGTAAAATACTTCATCATCAGAAGAATAAACAAATTTTAAGGGGTGAGATATTAATCTCACCCCTTTTTACTATTTTTTACTCCGCTCCATAAGTTTGTTTTAATATGAAACTTTAAGACCCGAAGATATACTTCGTTTGTTTGGTAAGCATCATAATTCACTGTCAAAGCTTGAATAGTGTTTATGGATTGTTGTCGAACAGTATAGTTATACCATCGGGTAGTTTTTTTCGACGCTTCATAAGTTCGCTTTAATATGTAACCGTGGTATCCCGAAGATTAACTAATGTGGTACGATAAACATCATAATTCACCGTCAAAGCTTGAATAGTGATTAGGAATTGTTAACGAACAGTGAAAGTACATCTTTGGGCTTCAATATTTATATTTTTATATAAACTTTTGAAGTGTCATAAAAAACCAAAAACAGCTGCGTATCTCTACGCAGCTGTTTTTGGATTTAGAAGTTTTGAAATTAACGTGAAAACGTGGATGTTGTGTTTAGTAACTCAGATTAACCTACTTGTGCGTCGCCTGTTTCGCCGAAGAAGTTAAATCTGAAGAGTTTACTCTCGTCGTTCTTGTTTTCGCAGATAATGCTTGCTTCTGCAATCTTGCCGCCTTCAATAAGCTTTGTAAGACCTACGAGCTGGCAGAGCTTTGAGCGAAGATTAAGTCTGTCGCCTTCATTTGTTACGAGATATACATTGCCCTCGCAGGTATCGAGCACGGCGAGGAATGCAGTTACATCAATGTTGTGTAAGCTAAGAATTGGTGTCATAAATGTTTCCTCCTTCAATTCTTTAAAAAATATAAAGTTTTTTTCGTGCGCCATTTACCATTTGGCAAATCATGATTAAATTATCGACTTTTAGAAATTCAATTTTACTCGAGTAAGGCTAATCGGAAATCAGCCGATAGTCAAGCGGACTATTTACTTGACAATTATTATTATATTCATTTTTTTGGAAAAGTCAACAATTTTCAAGATTTGATTTTGTATGAATAGCTAAATTAATGTCAATAACAGATAATTATTGATATAAAAATATGTGCAAAATGCTACAATAATGCTTTTAGGGAATTTATAATTCGACAGTCTTTTTTTACACTTTCGTCAAACTTAACAACTTATTTCTTAGAAAGCAAAAAAGTGAGTTATCTTTTAACAAACTTGATTTTTCTCGATATTGTGATTTTTCTTATTATATGTTAGAATAAATAATGAAAAACACGAAAGGACTGCATTAATATGTTAAATGACTTTTATAAACAATTCAAAAGCGGCACAGACATTCGTGGCGTGGCAAGCGAGGGTGTTGAGGGTCAAAGCGTTAATCTTACTGATGATGTAATTGCCAATATGGCAGACGGCTTTGTGCTTTGGTTGTCAAAAAAAGTAGGCAAAAAGCCTGAAGAGCTTACAATCTCTGTAGGTCGTGACAGCAGAATTTCAGGTCCTCACATTATGGAGCTAACTACTGAATATTTTAAGGCATCCGGTGCGAGAGTGTTAAGATGCGGTATGGCTTCAACTCCGTCTATGTTTATGACTACTGTTGATTTGGGATGCGACGGTGCTTTGCAGATTACTGCAAGTCATCATCCTTTTAATAGAAACGGTCTTAAGTTCTTTACTCGTGAGGGCGGACTTGAAGGTGCTGATATTGAAGCTATTCTTGAATATGCACAGAATGATGAACACCCGCAGGCTGTTGCAGGCGGTTCAATTACTGATGTCGATTATATGACAGATTATGCTAAGGGACTTTGCGACAAGATTAAGAAAGAAGTTAATGCCGAGGACTACGACCACCCACTCAAGGGATTTAAGATTGTAGTTGACGCCGGTAACGGTGCAGGTGGTTTTTATGCCGACAAGGTGCTTTCTGTACTTGGTGCTGACACGACAGGCAGTCGATATCTTGAGCCTGACGGAATGTTCCCAAATCATGTGCCAAATCCTGAGGATGCAACGGCAATGGCTTCAATTTGCGAAGCTGTTAAGGAGTCTGGTGCTGACCTCGGTGTTATTTTTGATACCGATGTTGACCGTGGAGGTGCTGTTGACTCAAAGGGTAATGAGATTAACCGTAACCGTTTGGTGGCTGTTGCTGCCGCTATTGCTCTTGAGGGCAACGAGGGAGGTACAATCGTTACAGACTCAATTACTTCAAGCGGATTAAAAGAATTTATTGAAAAAGACCTCGGCGGCAAGCATTATCGTTATCGCAGAGGATATAAAAATGTAATTGACAAGGCTTTGGAGCTAAATGCACAGGGTATTAACTGTCCACTGGCTATTGAAACTTCAGGTCATGCCGCATTGCGTGAGAACTATTTCCTTGATGACGGTGCGTACCTTTGTACAAAGATTATCATTAAGGCTGCACAGCTTCGTAAGGAGGGCAAGGGTCTTGATGAGCTTACTGCAAATCTAAAAGAACCACTCGAAAGCCGTGAAATCAGATTTAAGATTCTGGAAAAGGATTTCAGAGCCTGCGGTGAAAAGATTATTGCAGACCTCACAACATATGCAGAGAATAAAGACGGCTGGAATGTTGCAGACGATAACCGAGAGGGCATCCGAGTTTCATTTGACGAGAACAACGGTAACGGTTGGTTTTTATTGCGACTTTCTGTTCATGACCCGATTATGCCGCTCAATGTAGAGAGTGACAGCGAGGGCGGAGTTGATGTAATCCTTAATCAACTTAATGAATTTTTGAGTACAACAAGCGGTCTTGACATTTGATGTGATAATACTAAACACTAATTGAAAGCGAGATAAGATTTCAGAGCAGATTTTGTGTCAGACGAGTGCCATACCGCAGAAAGG
>JAFLSM010000066.1 GCA_022510955.1 Ruminococcus sp.
AAATCACACTATTCCGAATTTCATAACTTGTTATTATCGAAGATATATTGCCCGCACAGTTTGTCGCAAGCGGCAACGAGCGATGGCTAAAATTCCATTTACGCCTTATCCGCCCACGGTAAGGATGTAGAAATTTCTAACTTATATTTGTGGGCAGAAAGGCTATGGAAATTAAAATGAGCAAAGAAAAAATGCTTGTCAAAAATCTTTATGATTTGGATAAAACTATTGCAAAGCCACTACTTGAAAGTGTGGAATACCCTTGGGAGGCTTTACCGAAAATAAGCGATTTTATTATTGAGCTTGGCAAAACACTTGACCCGAATGTGTTTGAGAAAAGAGGCGAAAACATTTGGGTTGCAAAGAGTGCAACGGTATTTGAGTCGGCTCATCTTGGCGGTCCGCTGATTATATGTGAGGATGCCGAAATAAGACACTGTGCTTTCATCAGAGGCAGTGCTATTGTAGGCAGAGGTGCCGTAGTAGGTAACTCAACCGAACTCAAAAATTCTATTTTGTTTGACGGTGTACAGGTTCCGCATTACAACTATGTAGGCGACAGCATATTGGGATATAAATCTCACACAGGTGCAGGTACAATCACATCAAATCTCAAGAGTGACAAAACCCTTGTAACAGTTATGTGTGACGGAGAAAGTGTTGAAACAGGTGTCAAAAAGTTTGGTGCAATGATTGGGGACAATGTTGAGGTAGGATGCAACAGCGTGCTTAATCCCGGCTCTGTAATTGGCAGAAATACAAATATATATCCGCTTTCATTTGTAAGAGGATATGTTAGCGAGAACAGTATTTACAAGCGTTTAGGTGAAATTGCAGATAAAATATAATTTAATTCTAATATCTAAATAAAATTTTAATATTTTATAATGATTTAGTAAAATAAAAAGAGAGATTAAACTAACAATAGTAGTTTGAATTTCGGGATACAGAACTATAATATATTACTAATATTATGAAACCAAAGTAAAATAACTCCCTCAAAGAATTTCTTTGAGGGAGTTTTCTCATTAATTTTGATTACTATTCAATTTTGCAGTAAATTTGCAATGAATATTACCAAGTTGATACCTGACAGCTCTTGCCTGAACCGCCTGAAATGTAGAATCTTGTACTTCCTGTAATCGGGATGTCAACAGTCTGTGTGCCTGATCCATCACTAAAGATAACATATTGGGCAGTACTTGGAATTTCTATTGTATAAATATCCTGATTATAATCATTTTTTTCTGAGTATGTCATTTGAGGACCCGGCCATGTTACCATACCTTTATTTGCATCTGACCAATAATAGCAATAAACCTTGCTCCAATAATAGTTGTTTGTAAGAGTCATTGTATAAGTTGATGCTTTTGTTGTTGGCTGTGCAGTTGTCGGCTGAGCAGTAGTTGGCTGTACCGAAGTTGTAGGCTGTGCTGTTGTAGGTTCAGCCGTTGTCTGAGGAACAGTTGTTTCTTCCTGACTGCCTTTATATGTGCCAACCTTACCGTAATCCTTCATACCTGCAAGATATTTCTGAATCAGTGTTACATCCATAATGTTTCTATAGCCGTCTTCATCGCAATCAGCAGCAATCAATGCGTCTGACGATAATTCTGAAAGCTGTGCAATATATTTTTGTAACAGTGTTGCATCATCAACTGTAATTGTATCACTCAAATTAACATCACCAATCAAAATTCTCGGTTGAACAGTTGTCTGAGGAGCAGTGGTAACTGGTGAAGTAGTTATCGGTGAAGTAGTCGGAATAACGCTTCCGTCTGTATAAATATAAACAACATTAGTAATACCTGCTGTGTAATTTCCTGTTGCATTTATAGGAATAACAACATCAGTTCTGCCTGATAAAGCAGTAGTAGTGTAGCTTGATGATGAAGTTATAGATGTTTTTGAATCTACAACATCAGCTACAAGCTTTCTGCCTGTTGATGCACTGATGTGGCTTGTAATTACAGTTGAATTAAATTTTACTGTACCATTCTGAATCCAAACCTCGTCACCGGCAACAAGGTAACCGCTTTGACCCTGTCCCGGTTCTTGACCGCTGCCGCTTGAAGGATGGAACATTGCATATGCACATGATGCAGGAACAACTGCTTTATACCAGTTATTGCCCTCACTTGTCATTAATGTTGCACTGTCCCAAGCACCGTTTGGCTCTTTGCCCCCGTCAGCGTAGGTGTACATTCTTATTGAACTCCAGCTGTTTGAGTTGTAATAGTGGACTGTAACTGAAGAGCTGTCAAGATTCTTGTAAGTAAATGTTATAGTCTTGTCACTGCCTGTAAATGTGCCGTAGCTTTCTGCCGGATACTTGTCAGTGTCAAGCTGATAGCCCATAATTGCCGTCGCAGGTACTTCATAGCTGTCGCCTGCACGCATACGGGTTGACATTGATTCCTTAATTGACTTTCCGTTTGAGTCAACATACTTCACAGTAAGATAGCCTGACTCAATGCCTGATGACTTATAAGTAAATGTTACATTATATGTCTTTCCTGCTTCAACCTTACCTGATGTTGAACCGGTTGTGCCTACAAGTACATAATCATAAAGAATTGATGCATCCGGCAATGCACGATATGTTGAGCCTGCTCTGTACTTTGCATTTGCAGTTTTTAATACCTTGCCGTTTTCATCAACATGCTTGACAGAAAGTGTAGCAAGCGCAGAATTATCAGCATTCAAGTTACCAAAAGTTGATGACTGAACAAGCACACATGCACTTCTTGCAGGTACGCTGTAAGTATTTCCGCTTACTGTGCCAAGACTTTTAAGACCGGCTGTTTTGCCGTCTGCAACAACTGTCCAGCCACTTCCGTCAAGTGTAATTGAGTATGCTTGTGTACCGCTGTTTACAAGAACACAAACCTTGCCCCACTCATTAGACTTATTATTTGAATATGTATATGCAACAACATATCCCCACTCCGATTGGAATGTCGGAGTATTAAATGTGCTGCTCTTCATAGGAGTATAGTTTTCTCTGATTTGCAAAAGTCCCTTATAATATGCAGCTACATCAGCATAAGTTGAAACTCTTGTCCAGTCAATATTGTTAATTGAATCACTGGACTTGTAGCTGTTGTGGTCTCCCTGCTTTGTACGGCAGAACTCAGAACCTGCTGTCATAAACGGAATACCCTGTGAGGTCAAAATAAGACCCATAACTTCCTGCATTTGTCCCTTATATGCTGAAGATGTTGAATCCCAGCTTGTAGAGCCGTTACTCTTGACAATTTTATCCCACAAAATAAGATTATCATGGGCATCAGCATAAGCGATTGTCTGGGATGGAGCCTTTGCAGAAAAGCCTTTTCCCTTAACGCCGTTAACAACAGTTCCTGTTTTGTCATTATTACCCTGTACAAAACCCTTTGTTGCATCATCTGTACCGCCCTTAATAGCATCACGGTAAGAGTCGCAGAACATACCTACTCTTGAATCAAGTGATGATGCTTTTGACTGTGTGCAGCCATCTGATATTGCAACCGTACCACCTGTCCAAGGCTCACCGTACATAAGAATTTTCTTGCCTGAACCATCTGAATAAAGTCCATCAAGAGCAGAACGAATAGCGTTCATTGTATCAATATCGTGAATACCCATAAGGTCAAAACGGAAGCCGTCAATATGATATTCCTCTGCCCAATACTTTATAGATTCAATCATATATTTTCTGTACATCAGCTTATCTGATGCAGTTTCATTACCGCAACCCGAACCGTTTGAATATGCAGATGAAGAAGTCATTCTGTAATAATATCCCGGAACTGTACGGTTAAAGCAGGAATCAGTTGAATATGTATGGTTGTAAACAACATCCATTACAACTGAAATACCTCTGTCATGCAGAGCCTGAATCATCTGCTTAAACTCTGTAATTCTTGTGTTGCCGTCATAAGGATTTGATGAATATGAACCCTCGGGAACATTATAGTTCTGCGGGTCATAACCCCAGTTACGGTTAGATGAAGATGATGCAATGCTTTCATCAACTGACGCAAAATCATAAACAGGCATAAGCTGAACGCAGTTGATACCCTGTTCAACAAGATAGTCAATGCCTGTTGAAACAGCGTTTGCACTTGTATCGGAATTAAGTGTTGTACCACCCTCTGTAAAAGCAAGATATTTTCCCTGATTCTGCTCACTTACTCCTGAGGTTGAAGATGCAGAAAAGTCACGCACATGAACTTCCCACACTACTGCTTCGGACGCACTGTCAAACAAAACATGCTTGTCGCTATCCCAGTCCTGTGGATCTGTTGAGTCAAGGTCAACAATCATGGAACGATTACCATTAACACCTGCTGCCTTTGAGTAAACATCCTGAGTTTCATTTGTCGAGCCTTTTACATTAATGATATATGTATAATATTTGTTTTTGAGGTCACCGCTTACTGTAGTTGACCAAACACCTGTAGTGCTGTTTTTGGTAAGGTCATATGTACCGATAACACCTGCCCCTGACTCGCTGTCAGAGCCTGTTGCGTAAATCTTAACCTTAACCGAGCTTGCATCAGGAGACCAAGTCTTAAAGGTTGTTGATGCTTTTGAATAGGTAGCACCAAGATTAGACTCATTGTATGCAGCACTTGCATAGCTTTCGAGATAACTTCCGTTATAGTAGCTGCCATAGCTCACCGTATCACTGTCAATCGTTACAGCATTTGCAGCAATAGTTGCTGCACTTGTTGCCATAATTGCCGCCATAGCAAGTGAGACCATCTTACGGAATTTCATTTTAATCACTCCTTATATTTTTTACGGAATATACATTCTATCCCATAATTATTCCCTTATATTCTATCAATTATAACATACCGTATTTTTCTTTTTTGATATTATATTTTTTTATGAAAGCCAAATTTTTGCTAATATTTTTGTGCAACCTGTCTATTATTGTCTGAATTTGTGAAAAATAATATAAATAATAAATATAATACCTATAAATTTTTAAAAAGCTATTGACTATTATATCGGCATACGATATAATAGTCGTACGTCGATATATCGTCGCACGATATATCGTAAGATGAAATAAAAGGAGATGCAAAAATGGGAAGCTCAAAAATACAGCCATTGACAGAGGCAGTTTACTATATTCTGCTGTCACTATACACACCGCTTCACGGATACGGCATAATGCAAAATGTTAAAAGGCTTACAAACGGACGATTAAATCTTGGCGCAGGCACATTGTACGGTGCAACAAACACTCTGCTTTCAAAGGGTCTGATAACCGAATATTCATCTGATCCGTCAAAAAAAGAATATTTGATAACCGATTTGGGTAAGCAGACAGTTGAAAATGAACTTGCAAGACTCAGGGAATTAGTTAAAAACGGAGAAATGCTTTTAAGGGAGATAGCAAATGAAAAATAAAGACAAAAACACAATCACACAATTTAAAACATATTTTGACTTTGATAAAGAGCTTGAATATATTAATGAAATGAACAGACAAGGCTGGAAGCTCGTTTATATCAAGGGGGGCTGTTTTTATACATTTGTAAAAACTCAGCCTGACGAATACTTTACAACTACGTATATGGATGACAAAAATAAGATTTCGCAGGTCATAACCTTTGCGGCACAGTGCGGTTATGAGAGTGTTCCGCACACAATGGACGGCATTGGAAATTTACTGTATCTTACTGCACCAAAAGGTAAGGTTTCGGAGGAATTTTCCTGCGACAGAGAATCAAAGATTAAATTCCATTCAAAAATTTCAAAGTTTTATTTATTAAATGGTATTGCACTTTTAATAATGACACTGATTTTAATAGCAGAAACATTCCTTTTTTCTTGTTTATTAGCATCAGAATTTGACATGAGTCTTTTTACCATACTTATGATCGGCAGTATCGTAGGATTAATTACATTCATTATGGGATTTTTTGCATTAATATTGTATATAAAATCACGCAAGAAAATAAAGCAGCTTAAGGCAGAAAGTTGGATTTACGAATAATTTCAGTTCACAGCATAAGCTTGTTTTAATATGTAACTGCCTGAATTCTAAGGTATACTTTTGCTGATTAATAAACATCTCACTTTTCAAGGCTCCCTTGTGCAAAGGGAGCCTTGAAAGCTTTACTAAATTTCTATCTTTTGCTTACACCGCAAAATTATAATTTGTACCACACTTCATAAGAGATATTACGAAGTGTCACCGTATAACATAAGTACATCTTCGGGATGCAACGGTCACAGAACAAGTCAAACTTAAGAAGCGAACAAAAAATTATTCAAACATATCATTTGTGGGATTGTTGTCAGCACACTCTACGATTTTCAGATTATTGTCGCCGTCACAGGTAGCCGCAAAAATATCTGAAAGTTTTTTCTGCTGTTCTTCAATTCGGGCATTTAGCCAAGCCTCGTTGTTGCCTGTCGCCTTTAGATTTTTGCTCATAATATGTCCGTCCATAATTACCACTGGTTCGGGACGGGTCTGATGCACACGAACTTTGATATCATCAGGAGTGACAGGACGATTTTTATCCTTTGGCAAAACCGATAAATCACCGCTTTGTTCAAGCATTGCTGTTTCTATTTCATCAAGATTAAAATAGCCTTTATTCCTCAGCAACGCCAAAAACTCATTAAAGTCAAGCTTTGCCGTTGTAAGATTTTTCTTATAAAGCTTGCCCTTGTCATAAAGCAGAATAGTTTTGCCTGTAAAAAATCGCCTTAGCTTAACCGATTTCTGCGACACCAGCGAAAGTAAAAAAACAATTAAAGCATAAATCACTAACGCAATAGTAAAATGCGGAAGTTCTTCATACTCGCAAGTTGCCATTTCGGCGGCTATTGAACCAATGGTGATACCGTTGATGTAATCAAATATGTTAAGATTTGAAATTTGTTTGTTACCGATAAGCTTTGACAGAAAAAACAGCACAATAATCGAAAGCGGTGCCGTCAACAAGACACGAAAAAAATCCATAATAAACCTCCGTTGAAGATAAGTTTATTATGGATTTATTTTTACAAATTATTCAAATCAGAATAATTACCAAGGTTTAATAGTGCCGGTAAGTTCTGTAACGCTCTTTAAACCGTTATCATCAAGAAACTTGTTAAGTCCCTCATTAATTTTAATCGGAGCATAAGGGTCGGAGAAAAACACTGTACCAATCTGCAATGCAGAAGCTCCCGCAATCAGCATTTCAACAGCATCCTCCCATTTTGAAATACCGCCCATACCGATAATAGGAATTTTAATGGCATTGGCAACCTGCCAAACCATTCTGACAGCAATCGGAAAAACAGCAGGGCCGCTCATTCCGCCTGTGTTGTTGCGGATAATAGGACGGCGTGTGTTGATGTCAATTCGCATACCAGTTAAGGTATTAATCATTGACACTGCGTCCGCACCGCTCGCCTCTGCTGACTGTGCAATAGACGCTATGTCGGTGACATTAGGACTTAGCTTTACAATAAGCGGTTTTTTACAGTGCTTTCTGACTTCACTTGTGATAGCACCAACCGACTCACAGCTTGTACCAAACTGAACACCGCCGCTTTTTACATTCGGACAGGAAATGTTCATTTCAATCATATCAACATCAGTTTCGCTCAGCTTTTCTGCCATTTCACAATATTCCTCGGGAGTGTTGCCTGCAATGTTTGCAATAACAACTGTGTTTTGCTGTTTGAGCCAAGGCAAATCCTCATTGATAAAAACATCAACACCCGGATTTTGCAATCCGACTGCATTCAGTATACCCGACGGAGTTTCGGCAATTCGAGGTACAGGATTACCATCACGGCGTTTTAAAGTGATACCTTTGCAGGAAATTCCGCCAAGTTTTTCAAGCGGATAAAATTCACCGTATTCTCTGCCGAATCCAAAAGTACCCGACGCCGCAATCAGCGGATTATTAAACTCTACACCCGCAATTTTTACAGATAAATCAGCCATTAAAATACAACCTCCTCAGCATCAAATACAGGACCGTTTTTGCACACATGCTGCATAATTTCTTCACCGTTTTTTCTTACCTTTACGGCACATACAAGGCACGCACCGATTCCGCACGCCATTCTCTCTTCAAGTGAGATTTGACAAGGTTTGTTATACTCTTTACACACCTGTGCAATCGCCTTTAGCATTGGAGTAGGACCGCAGGCACAAACCTCGTCCACTTCATCAATTTTTTCCTTTAGCACATCGGTTACAAAACCGTGCACACCTGCACTGCCGTCATCAGTTGTCAGCACAAGCTCTGCACCCGCCTCTTTAAAGTCATCCTGAAGAATAATCAAATCCTTATTTCTGAATCCCGTAATAACAAGGGGATTTTCAGTTTGCTTTGCTGTATAGAGCATTGGAGGAACACCTATTCCTCCGCCAATTAAGCAGTAGCGTTTGCCCTGCTCAATATTAAAACCGTTGCCGAGAGGAGCAAGAACATCAACTGACTCGCCCTTTTTCATCTGCGACATAATTTTTGTACCCTCGCCCTTAATCTGATAAACAAGACGCAATACTCCGTCCTTGCTGTCACAAACGGATATCGGACGGCGCAGTGTCTTGCCCGGCACATAAACATGGGCAAACTGACCGCATTTTGCAAGTGGTGCAAGCTCATCGTTTTTGAGTTTCATATCAAAAATCCCGTCTGCAATTTCTTCATTTGATAAAAGCTCAAATGGTCTAACATCATACTTCATAACGAACATCACTCCTAAATGTATTGTAGTGCCAGAATGAATAAATTGTATTTACTGACAGTATAAACCTCGGTCTGCACATTGAGATTAGGCGAATAGAAATTTTTAAAATTCGCAGAGTCTATCCAGTCAGCAAGATAACCGCCCTCAATCAATTTTGATGACACATCATCAAAATCAAGACTGCTGTCTGCTGTCAGATAAAATGTGTCACGATTATCCTTTGCCGCCTGTGCAATAGCGCTTACTATATGACTGCTGTCCTCAACATCTGTAATAACAGAGCCGTAGTACAAATGATAATTATATTCAGTAGCAGTACACTTTGGCACAAACAGATTTGCATTTGTGGTTAAATTTTCAAATTCCTCGTCGCTGATATTTTCATACAACTCGCCCACCTGATGATCCATATACATTTTTTCATCATCAAGGTTAAAAAACATATACTGTACATATTTTTTCTGCTCATCCTCGGTATCATCCCAAGTTACATCAATCTGGTACCACTCATTCTCAATTTTTATGCAGTTCCACATATGATTGTCATTTTCACTTATACCGAAAATGTTCACACATTCAAGTCCAAGCTTTTTGCAAATCAACTGAAAAGCTCTTGAATATCCTTCACATACAGCCTTGCCTTCGATTAACACACCGTAGGCGTTGCCTGTATTATCTTCAACATTATCATCTTTTGAATTTGCCGACTCATAGTCATATTCACAGTTATCTATTATATAATCATGCACATACTGCTCAAGCTCAAATTGTGTTGCCTCAATCGGAGCATTTGATACGATTTCATTCACCTTTTTTTCAAGCTCGCTTTGTGCATTGACACGAGTTTCATAATCCATAAAATCCGAAAGATAATCAAGGTTTATATATGTTTCGGTTCCGTTATATAAAAATGTACAACTGTTCCTAAGCCAGAACACCTCAGGATGATCTTCCTTGTATGCACAAATACCCTCATAAATCTGACGATACGAAAGCTCTTCATCAACAGAAAATACCTTTTTCTCTTCTATGTTGACATTTTCATCAATCAGCCCGTAAAGAATACGCACACTCTCATCCTTAATATTATCAAACCCATATAAAGTTTTGTCGGAATTGTTTATCGGTGCAGTTGCCTTTGGTGTCGAGATTTCAGACGACGGACTCACACTTGATTCGATTATATTCTCAATCAAATTGCATCCGCTGAAAGCAACCAAAAGCGTCAATACAAGAATCAATGCAATATTCACCCTAAGGATTTTATTATAAAAAAAGTCTTTCATTAAATCATCCTAATACTAATCTTCAATAGAGTAGTATAATAATTCATATTTTTATTTTACTTTATTTTTTATACTCCGTCAATTGCAATTTGCAGAAATTTATGATATATTACTATCTGCACATATGTGTAATACTAAATACAAATTAAAAACGAGATAAGATTTCAGAGAAGATTTTGCGTTAGACGAGTGCCATACCGCAGAAAGGCTGACGCCTTTCGAGGACAGGGCACGATGT
>JAFLSM010000067.1 GCA_022510955.1 Ruminococcus sp.
TAAAAAAGAAAGCAGACACTTTTTTCGTGTCTACTTTCATTTTACACCTTCAGCTAAGCTGGTGGATTTTTTATGCTTTCTTGCGAGGTGTCTCTTGTCACAGAGAATTTTTTGTTTATTAGAGTTAAACATTATTTACCGCAGAACTGAAAAATCCCAGAAGAATTGAAAAATAGTGGAATACACTGCCTGAAACAGTAAATAAATGCCATACTGAGTGAAAATATTTTACCTTTTTGACAGCATAAAATATTATTCCGAGCGTGTACAATACTCCGCCGATTATTAGAAATACGAGCGAAATAAATGTCATTGCAGCGATAAGAGGCTTTATTGCAAATATGATAACCCAGCCCATTGCCACATAGCAGAAGATTGAGGGGATTCGAGCCTTTTCAAGATTGATTGAGTTGATAATTATGCCGAAAACAGCTGCTCCCCAGACAATCGAGAACAATATCCACCCCGTAACATCGCCAAGATAATACAGCGTAATCGGTGTATATGTGCCTGCAATCAACAGAAAAATGGTATTGTGGTCCATAATTCTGAAAAATGACTTTGCCTTTTCGTTTGTCAGCGAATGATATAGCGTTGACATTGTATAAAGAATTATGAGTGTTGCACCGTAAATGCAGGAGCTTACAATTCCCCAAACATTCGTGTGTATTACAGCAGAAACAATCAGTACTACTGTTCCTGCAATAGAAAGTCCTGCACCTACTCCGTGAGATACCGAGTTGAATATTTCTTCACCAAGTGTATATTTTTTAAATTTTGACATATTTCCTCCGATAAGCAGTTATTAGTTATATTTATTATTAATTATATCACCTGTGATAAATATAACAATAAGTATATTAATGAAAAATATGAAAAATGAATTAATATATATTCTAAAATGAAGAGGCTTATTCAAATTCTTTCATTATGCCGTTTATTAATTTGTTTACTGCATTAATATGCAATATGAATATATTTATTTGCTTTATAGGAATTTGCTCGGAAACAGTCGGGCACAAAAGGATGATTTTATATGGTGATATCTGCTCGGATAGGTGCAGCCCACCGGTGGCTGTTTTATGCGCTTTTTATTTGGAAGTCAAATTTTGTAGTGAATAGGTTGTCCATACAACTCAAGTCCAGATGTCCGTCATACTTTTTAAGTATCTTTTTTACCGAGTACAGGCCAATGCCGTGCTCTTTTTTGTTATCTTTGGTAGTGGTAATGGAGTTGTTTTTTATTTCAACAGTATCCATTACAGGATTTATGAAAGTGATGAAGATGTAGTCTTGGCGTTGCTGTAGGAAAATCTCAATGTTCTTGTTGTCTGATTCAGGTAGTTTTAGGCAGGCATCAAGGGCATTATCAATAATGTTGCCGAACACTGCACACAAATCTGCGGTGCTCATAGGATTTTGCGGGAATAGTCCGTTGAAGTTGATTGTGATGTTCTTGTGCTTTACCTGATTTGACTTATCAAACAGCATAGAGTCAATCACAGGATTGCCTGTGTTATATAGCAAATCAGATGTGTTTACCATATTACTGCAATCATTAAGATACTTAACGGCTTCGTCAATGTTTCCTTTTTTAAGTTCTGCAAGCAGACCGAGTTGCAGATTATGATAATCGTGCTTAAATTTACGCAAGTCGTCATTGTATTGGGAAAGACGGTTGTAATAATTGACCTGTTCTTCAATGTTTTGCTCATATAATTTGTTAATGCTTTGATAATGAATTGACTTCATATTTTTTGAAATTAAAAGGAAAAAGCTTATGAAAGAAATAACAATAGAGAGAACAATTAATATCGTTACGAAATTGGCAATTTGAGCGTGAGGATAATGCATAAACAGAACGATTAGTGCTGTGCTTAATAACATCAATTCCCATATGTATATATCAATAATTACAAATATCCTTTTTGAGTTTTTGTATAAAAAACGGAATTTGCTAATAAGGGTTTGATTCAGGGAAAGTAAAATAATTACGGGTATCATCAACAAATTAATTGTGCTCTTACATAAATCGTAGAAAGATTCAGGCTGGTTTGTAAGAGAAAGGAATAAATATGCAATCGCATTAATTAGTGATGTAATTCCCACAATTCCTATCATAGCAGGCAGGTGTTTTCCTGATTTTAAAATTATACTTGGCACTAAAAAGTACAGAATCATGTGAAGAATAATACGTATAAAGTTTGCAAAATTGGATGTTACTAAAGATAGTATTATTTCTGAAGATACTATTATTAGTATTGTAGCGATGGGACATAATATGAATCTTTTATTCATATTATGTCCTAAGTATTTATACAAGAGGTAATAAACATAAAATTCTGTGGAAATTACTTCAATAAAATTATGTATATCCATAATGATCACCTAATTCATATCGTTAAGAAAATTATAGTATTTGCGTTTGAAAGTTGATAAATAATTCCTGCTTATCGGTATTGACAGATTATAGTTTTTAAGAAAAATATCATTTTCCCGTCGCCTTGAAATATAGGAGAAATTTACTACATAAGCCTTATGCGTTTTATAAAAGTGTGTTTTCGGAAGCTTGCCGTACAATGACGATAAACTCACTTTTGCCTCAATTACCTTGCCTGTATTCAAATGGATAAAGCAAACTTTGTTGACTACTTCTATAAAAACAATGTCTTTTGAGTTTAAGGATATAAATTCCCTGTCAACTTTTATGCTTAGGTTAACATCATACGATTGTATGTTTCTGAAATCATCCAGCGCCTTAGCTAAACCGTTGTCAATGTTGTTTTTTAAAACAAATCTGTAGGTATCAACATCATAAGCGGGAATAGCAATTTCTGGAAAGCTTGTGAGAAAAATTATACATGCTTGACTGTTATGTCCTTTTCTAAGCAGCCTTGCTGTTTCAAGTCCGTCAATTTCATTCATCTGATAATCCAGAATAATAATGTCATATTTTGTATTGGATTTTAATAATTCGTTACCATTGTCAAATTCATCAACAGCTGATTCCCAGTTGTGAGAATTTGAGTAATCATACAATTTATTCTTTACTAATTCAAGCATATGACGCTCGTCATCACAAATAGCAATTCTCATTTCTTTTCACCTCATATTCTTGATACGACCAAAAACATACACCATACGCCCTGTTTCCGCAAAACCGTTTCTTTATATGGTAAATAAAAAATATAGAGAAACAGGGGGGTGAATTTAATGTTTGGTGCTATTTTTGATTGGCTAAAAGGTCTCTTTTTCTAATTTATAAAATGTGTGCATAAAAAATGACAAGAGTGAAAAAGAGATACAAGCTTTTATGGGACAGTCTTTAAAAGGCTGTCCTTTTAATTTACATAATTTTCCATTTTTATTATAATATTTTTGTAATTGACAATCAATATCAAATAAAGTAAAATCAAGAAGAAATTTAGCTTTTTTTGGAGGATATGAAATGGAGTTGTGCAAGGGAAGACCTCAGAATAATAACGACAGAACAGACAAGGAAATTCGTGTTTATGATTTGCTTGACAGCTTAAATATTGAATACTACAGAATTGACCATGCACCTGCAAACACAATGGAGGTTTGCAAAGAGATTGATGAGGTGCTTGGAGCGAAAATTTGCAAAAATCTTTTTCTGTGCAACAGGCAAAAAACTAAATTTTATATGCTGATGATGCCTGATGATAAACCCTTCAAGACAAAGGAACTGACTTCGCAGATTAACTGTTCAAGACTTTCCTTTGCAGGGGAAGAGTTTATGCAGGAGTTTCTTGACACAACACCGGGTTCGGTAAGCGTTATGGGGCTTATGAATGACAGTAATAATAATGTTAAATTGCTTGTTGATGAGGATGTGCTTAAGGATGAATATGTAGGCTGTCACCCATGTATTAATACATCAAGCTTAAAGATAAAAACAGAAGATGTTTTTGAAGTTTTTCTTAAAGCTGTTCACCACGATATGACAGTTGTTCGTCTTGAGGGTGCAGAATAATAGGAGTTAGTGTGAAAAAACACACTAACTAAATTTATATTGCCCGCTCCGTTTGCCGCAAGCGGCAACAAGCGATGCTAAATTTCCATTTATGCCTTATCCGCCCACAATAAGGTTGTAGGAATTTTTTACATGTATTTGTGGGCGGAAAGGCTATGGGATTTATTATGGGACCGTATTTTTACAAAGTAACACGCATTGAGGGCGATTATGCCTATCTTGTACGAACAGATATTGATGATAACGATGAAATGATTGTTGCAATGGCACTTTTGCCTCAGGACATTGATGTAGACACAAATCTAAAGTGGGAAAATTTGATTTATACAATTTGTTAATAAAGATATACTGTTTTCGCTTGTTATGCCTTTGTTCCTGCATTGTGTGATATAGTTTTGCATGGGGAGCACATCATTGACATGTTTTGTCGATTTGTGTATAATATTGTATATAAATATATTTTATAGAATTTTTCTGAATAAAAAAATAAAAACAACCTTTAGCGGCTCCCTCATTAGAGGGAGCTGTCAGCGTTTGCTGACAGAGGGAGATTTGTGAATTTGAATGGAAGAGGATTTATGAAAGAACAAAGTGTACAGCCAAATATTCTTGGCACAGAAAAAATCGGCAAACTTTTAGCAAAGTTTGCAATTCCCGGTATCATTTCAATGGTTGTCAATTCACTCTATAACATTATAGACCAAATTTTTATCGGTCAGGGTGTCGGCTACTTGGGCAATGGTGCAACATCGGTAGTGTTTCCGCTTACGATGTTTGCAATGTCACTTGCATTTTTGCTTGGTGACGGTGCCGCAAGCTTTATAAGTTTGCGTCTTGGTGAGGGTGATGAAAATGCCGCCGCTCGTGGTATGGCTTCGGGTATTTTGGGAATAATAGCATCAGGTTTAATTGTAGGAACAATCTATGTGATTTTTATTGAGCCGCTTTGCGGACTTTTCGGTGCAACGAAACAGATTATGCCATACGCAAGGGATTATGGACTTATCACCTCAATCGGCCTTCCCTTTTTGTCTGTTGCCGCCGGTTTTTCAAGCATAATCCGTGCAGACGGCAGTCCAAAATTTAATATGGCAGGTTTGCTTACGGGCTGTGTGCTTAACCTGATTTTTGACCCACTGTTTATCTTTGTTTTCGGATGGGGAGTAAAGGGCGCGGCTTTGGCAACAATAATCGGTCAAATTGTCAATGCGATTATGAACCTTGTGTATGTCAGCAAGT
Source organism: Ruminococcus sp. (assembly GCA_022510955.1). Lineage (GTDB taxonomy): Bacteria > Bacillota > Clostridia > Oscillospirales > Acutalibacteraceae > Ruminococcoides. The sequence goes on from JAFLSM010000067.1 coordinate 5,234, forward strand.
TTACAAAAACGGTAAAGCTCACCAAAGCGTCATTTTCGGGCTGGATTAAGATGTTGCCACGCATTATGCGACTTGGCGTTTCAAGTTTTATTACGCAGTTCTCACTCGTTGTTGCAATAGCAACCCGCAACAATGTGCTTGTTTCTTATGGTGCAGAAAGTAAATACGGCTCTGAAATTCCGGTAACAACACTTGGCATTACAATGAAGGTGTTCAGTATTCTGACTTCTATTGTAATGGGACTTGGCAGTGGTGCACAGCCTATTTTCGGATACAACTACGGCAGCCGCCGTTTTGACAGAGTAAAAAAGACATTCCGCTACACTGTTGGAATTGCAACGGGCGTTATGGTTGTGGCGTTCCTTGTTGCTCAGTTACAGCCAATGGCAGTGATAAGCATTTTCGGTTCTGACAGCGACCTTTACAATGAATTTGCAATCAAGTGTATGCGAATCTATCTTATGTTGATTCCGCTTGTGGGAATCCAAATGATTAGTGGTGTGTTTTTTCAGTCAACAGGCTATCCGTTACAGTCGTCGCTTATCTCGCTTTCAAAGCAAATTATATTCCAGCTTCCTGCAACACTCATAATTCCAATTTTTATGGGCGTTGAGGGTGCACTTTGGGCAGGTCCTGTGTCGGATATTATGGCAGTTTCAATGACAGTATTCCTGCTTGCTTTCTATTGGAAGAAAATTTTCAAATTAGACGAACAACCAAAGCTTAACAGTATCCAATAAAATATGAACTATAAAAATATAAATTTTGAAGAGGCTTGGGATATTTTAAATTCAGACCCAAGCAGTGTTATCCTTGATGTAAGAGAGGACTTTGAATACGCTACGGGACATGCCGTAAATGCCGTGCTGTTTCCGATTGATGATATAAATGAGAAGTCAGCGGCAGAAATGTTGCCCAACAAAAATTCTGCAATTCTTATTTATTGCCGTACAGGTAACCGAAGTCAAGAAGCGGCGGAGTATTTGTCGTCTATAGGTTATACCAATATATACGACATAGGCAGTCTGGTAGACTGGCCTTACGGATTGGAATACGGATTAGATTAATTTAAACTGAAAATTAAATAATTATTAAATATAGAGGCAGATATTTCTATTGAAATGTACCCCAAATGTTAGATGTTGTAATATAATGTTTAGCATTTGGGGCGATTTTTGTTCTAAAAGAAATAAAATATTGGTACAATAATTGACATTTGTTCACAATAATATTATAATTTAACACGAGGTGATAGTATGAAAAAAATAATTTCAATAATTTTAGTATTAACTCTATTATGCAGTGTAGTTCCATTTACCGTATATGCGGCTGATGATAATAAGTATAAGTCAAAGAGAGATGAGCTTATCGCTTTATACTTAGATGTAAAGGAAAGTATTGAAACCGTTGGATATTATGATCCGTATTCGGAAAATTCGCTTAATATGTTATTTAATGCTTTTATCTCCGCAGATGAACTCTTAGAAGATGATTCGGATTCTATATCTGATATGGAGTATCAACTTTGTTTTGCTATGTTAAATTTTGCTTATAATAATTTATGCGTTGATGTGTTTTATGCCAAAGAAACCTATGTTCTGTCACTCAATGAGCATAATGAAAACGGTTTTTATGACGAAAATGATTGGAATGATTTTGTTACCAAGCGTGACAATCTGAGAGATTCGTTCAAAACAGGTAATGAATATGTAATCAGCTATGCTTTTTTTGAACTTGTTGATTCATTTATAGATATGACCTCAAAATATACTCTCCCGGGTGATGTTAATAATGACGGAAAGATCAGTGTTGACGACGCTACCTTAGTTCAAAAGTATCTTGCAGGTGTGGAAGAACTGACTGAGCTTCAGCAAGGCTTGGCTTCATTAAGCGGAACTTGTTATTATGCAGTGTCAAAGGTGAACATTGATACTGTTACAAGATTGCAAAAATGTTCTGCTGGGTTATTTCAGCCAAGTTCAAAGCATTATTCGTACGGTGAAACATATGTTGATAACTTTGGTAATACATTCAATACAATGATTACAATGGATTGGGAATATATTGATTACAGATATGAATATGTTGATGCGAAGGTTAGCGAGCTTGAAGCGGATGGAGTTATTTAATTAATTAAAAAGCAAAAAGTGCTCACTGAAAAGTTCAGTGAGCACTTTGTTATTCTGTATGACAAAAATGAAAATATATTATTATGCTTCTGCTCTGTTAATTGCGTTAAGTACGCCGAGTACGGATGCCACATTTACATTAGAGTCAATACCGATTCCGAAAATATTCTTTCCGTCAGGCTTTTTCAATTCAATATATGAAACTGCCTTTGAGTCAGAACCCTGCGAAATTGCGTGCTGGCTGTATGAAATGAATTCGTATTTATCAAGACCAACAGCCTTAATTGCATTGAAGAATGCGTCAATCGGACCGTTGCCGATTCCGTTGAGGTGGATTGGGTCATTGTTGCCATCAATCACCATTTTGCCCTTGAAGTGAACATAATCTTTGCCGTTCTCGCTTTCTTCATAGATTTTACGGCTTGTCAGAGTGTACTTCTGAGGGTTATTAATATAGTTTTGTTCAAATACTTCAAAAAGTTCTTTAGGAATAAGCTCTCTTTCAAGTTCCTCGCACTTTGCCTGCACAAGCTTTGAAAATTCAGGGTGCATACGCTTAGGTAAATCATAACCAAAGTTGTTGCTCATCACAAATGCCGCACCGCCCTTGCCTGACTGTGAGTTAATGCGGATAATCGGCTCGTACTGTCTGCCGACATCAGCAGGGTCAATCGGAAGATACGGAATTTCCCAGTATTCTGTTCCGCTTTCACGCATATACTGCATACCCTTGTTGATAGCGTCCTGATGTGAACCTGAAAATGCCGTGAACACAAGCTCTCCGATATATGGCTGGCGTGGGTCAATCTTCATATTGGTGCAACGCTCGTAAATTTCACGAAGCTTCGGAAGATTTTCTAAGTCTAATTCAGGGTCAACACCTTGTGTAAACATATTAAGACCCATTGTAACGATGTCCATATTACCGGTTCTTTCACCATTGCCGAACAATGTGCCTTCAACTCGGTCTGCGCCGGCAAGCAATGCAAGCTCGCCTGCCGCAACGCCGCAACCTCTATCGTTGTGAGGATGAACGCTGATGATAGCCGCATCACGGTTTTTGAGATGACGAATAAAATATTCAATCTGATCCGCATATGTGTTTGGGGTACACATTTCAACAGTGTTCGGCAAGTTAAGGATTACAGGATTTTCCTTTGTAGAACCGAGTGCCTCCATAACCTTGTCGCAAATGTCAACAGCATTGTCCATTTCTGTTCCGCTAAAGCTTTCGGGCGAATATTCAAAACGAATATTTGTGTTGCCTGTATATTCGTCAGTCAGTTTTTTAATCAGCTTTGCGCCGTCAATAGCAATCTTAGTGACACCTTCCATATCGGTTTTAAAAACTACCTTGCGCTGTAGAGTTGATGTTGAATTATAGAAATGTATGATTACATTCTTTGCACCCTCGATAGCCTCAAAGGTCTTGCGAATGAGATGTTCACGAGCCTGCACAAGAACCTGAATTGTAACATCATCAGGTATGTGATTTTTTTCAATCAGTTCACGGCAAATCTCATATTCCGTTTCTGATGCACTCGGAAATCCGATTTCGATTTCTTTAAATCCCATATCACAAAGAGCGTGGAAAAACTCAAGCTTTTCTTCAAGGTTCATCGGATCAATCAGGGCTTGGTTGCCGTCACGCAAGTCAACACTGCACCAAATCGGAGCTTTTGTAATAGTGTTGTTTGGCCATGTTCTGTCAGGAATGTCAATTTGTTTGAAAGGAATGTACTTTTTAAATGACGGTTTCATAAATATATACCTCCGTTAATAAATAAATAAGTACAAAAAAATCGCCCCTAAAAAGGGACGAATAAAATCCGTGGTACCACCCAAATTCAGACACATATCACTATGTGCCCCTTACAGACTTCCAACAAAGTCTTGACTGATAACGCTGTCAGGCGTTTCGCATTACATAATTTCATACGAAAAACTCGGGGATGAGCTATACATATAATCTGCCGCACCGACTTGCACCAACCGTCGGTTCTCTGTGCCGGCTCAAATTACATCTTATTCCCGTCACTGTTTTTAAGGGGATTTATTTGTTAAAACTATTATATATATACCATTTCAACTTGTCAAGAGTTTTATATTTAAAAAAAATAAAAAAGCAGGCGGTGGTTTGTATCTATCCAAATAGATACTATAAAGCAAAAAAATTAATTATTATATTATATATTATATAAAGAGAGTTTAAGTTGGTGACTGTGTAATAAATATATACTTCTATAAAAAGGAGTGTTACATGGTATATGTTGTATGATCTCCGTTAATTAAAAATTCACTGAATTAATCATATATTATTCGATTTAGGATAAAATAATAAAAAATTTTAAAAAAGGGGTTGACAAACGTAAACAGATGCGATATAATAGCAAAGCTGTCTCAAAGAGAGCGAAAAACAATCCCG
>JAFLSM010000068.1 GCA_022510955.1 Ruminococcus sp.
GGGGTTCGCTTAATTGTACTTTTTTATTGTCTACTTTTACTTGACAGATTCATTTTATACGGTGTTTTTGTTGTCTTTTTGATATAATATGTTATAATGTTATTTGTGAAATTCATATGAGAGGAGATTATTTTGAAAAAGACTAAACTTAATATATTTGTAAAGCTTTTTGTTTTGTTAGTGGTCTGCATAACAACGCTTTGTGCATGTTCACTTGAAGATTTATCGGAATTATTCTCGAGCGATGTCAGCATGGTTGACATAACAAATACTTCAAACATTGTTGTGCATTATCTTGATATAGGGCAGGGTGACTCAATTTTTGTTGAACTTCCGAACGGTGAGTGTATGCTGATTGACGCTGGTGTTGCCAACAAGGGTGAATTTATTGACAGCTACATAACAGACAAAGGTTACAATAAAATCGACTATCTTGTTGCAACTCATCCGCATGCAGATCACATTGGTTCAATGGCTTATGTTATAAGTCATATGGATATTGGTCAGATATATATGCCTAAGGTTGCTGCCACAACAAAAACCTATGAAAAGCTTTTGTTGGCAATTCAGGAAAAAGACTTAAAAATCAAGTCTGCAAAAGCGGGTATGAGCATAATTGATACCGGCGACTTCAGTGCATCAATTATTGCTCCTGTTGAGATTGACGAGAGTGAACTTAACAACTGCTCAATCATCATTAAAATAGCATACGGTAAAGACAGTTATCTGTTTATCGGTGATGCTGAAAAAGAGGAGTTAAATACAGTATCAGATGATATGTCTGCTGATGTGCTCAAGGTGGGTCATCACGGCAGTCGCACTTCAACATCAAATGATTTTCTTGAAGAAGTTAATCCGATATATGCTGTAATTTCTTGTGGTGTCGATAATGATTACGGTCATCCGCATAACGAAACTATCGAGCTGTTAAATCAGTTTAATGTTGAATATTACCGAACCGACCTTCAAGGTACTATCACAATCACCTCTGACGGTTCACAGAATTATAGTATTACAACTGAAAAATAATAGGAAATAGGAGGTACAGTATGAAAAAGTTTACAATAGACAGAATAGAAGAGGGAAAAGCTGTTCTTGAATGTGAAAATGGCGATATGGTAAATCTTGATGTTGCATCTCTTCCAAAAAACATAAAAGAGGGCGATATTCTTGAGTTTGCAGACGGCAGTTATTTCCTTGATGACGAGGAAACAAGTAGACGCAAAAAGAAAATTAAGGAATTAATGAGCAGTCTTTTTGAAGAATAAAAAAGTGAGCGATGTTTTTTTACATCGCTCACTTTTTAACTTTATAGGAATATGTTTTAGAGTAAACAAACTTTTGTTGTTCAAATTTTAAATTTCTATTTTTATTATTCAAAGCATAGTTATTTGTATTTGAAGCTTTTTTATCGGTTACCAATGTGTATGTATCGTCATTCTTGCTGATGTCATAATCAGTTATGCCTTTACCGGTATTCGGATGAACCGAAGAATATCCCAAATCTGCAAGAAACAGCATTGAAAGTGCAATGCAAACGGGAATAGCAATTTTTAACGGGATTTTGCGAATCAAATTATCAAGCAAAGGTGCCACAAAATATACAATAGCAAGACCGCCTATACCAAATACCAAAAGTCCCTCTGCACATATTCTGCCATGTAGATTAATGAAATAACCGCTGTAATCCCACCACATTTGTCCATCATGAGTTGCTTCAAGAATAACAGATGTTAAGTATTCTACAACTCCGCACATTACAATAGTGGCACTGAATGTAAGCAGGGGCTTTGATCTGAGCTTGTTAAGAATTGTAATAATCATAATACTGCCGCTGCCGTATATTGGTAGCCATGGCCCGTGTAGCATACCTTTTTTTGCAAAACTACCATCAATTATAAGATTGAGACTTACTTCCCATAAAAATCCTAAAAAGCATATTGTAAAGAATATTAAAATAAGTGAACAAATTGAATAGTGACGGGTGAAATGCAGAAATTCAAATCTTTTGTTTTTTTCTTTTTCCTCAACAGGATAAAGTCGGGTAGGATAAATTTTGCCTTCCAAATACATTTTGTAGGATTTTATCTTTAAAATTCTCTCTTTATATTCAACAAAATCCTTCTCTGATTTATCATAGGCAGGAATAATACCAAAGAAGTCCGCCATAAACTTCCAAAAGCCTTTGCGTGTTTTAAAGGTGGGCATAGGTTTTTCCATAAGCTCTATAATATCGCTGTATGTTTTTTTTATTTTATTGTCAGATGCTTTTTTATACAAATAAACATCATTAAGTTCTTCGATATTTTCAATCTTTGCTTTAATGCCAAGCTTTCTAATGTGCACATAATACTCACAGTATGTGGCCTCTTTGTACGGGTTTATGTAAAAAATTGACAGCAACCCAATCGTAAAAAAGCTTAATATGTCCCAACCAATGAATGAAAGCTCAAGCACAAAGCATTCCCATTTGTGACCCTTCATTAGTTTTCGAGAAAGATTAATTGCTTCAAGCGGAGTAAGGCTTGGATTTTCTGCGACTATATACGGCACCATAAAGTAGGAATACTTTTTAATAATTCCGCCTATTATTGTCAAATCCCAAAGAAACTGAAAAACTGAAGTGGTAAGCATCGTAACAGCAGTTTTTGTCAGTCGTTTTATCTTAAACAAATACAGAAATCTTTGTATTGGTACTTTGTCGTACAGTCTGCCTTCAAGAAACATTCGTTTATATGTAACCTTGTATGTGTTTATGAAAAACATCCATGCGAAAAGTATCATTAAAAGGGTCAGTAATATAAATATTATGTATGTAATATTATGCGAACCGACAATTCTTTTGATTGCCGAGAATATAGTAACTAAAATTGAACCTGATGAAACGGAATTTACAATATAAGCAAGCGCACCTCTCTGATGCCCGATTTCAAGTCCGTGAAAATTGGTATCTGCTTTGTTATTAATATTTTTATTTGAAATATTTTCAGCATTATTTATGTCTTGGGTTAGCAGATTGTCAAGTACAGCGCCAAAATCCGGTCCGATAATTGTTCTTTTACTTTCGTAATTGGAGGTGATTGTGTCTGATGATGAAAATGACTGAATTGCAGATAATGTTCCGCTGTATGCAACGCCGAGAAATGCGGCAAATAAACAGGCAATCACAAAAATTCCGTAATGGTTCTTGAGATTTTGTTTTGCGCAAATTTTAGTGTTTTTTCGCTGAAACATATAGTATCTCCTATAAATAGTAATTATAACTCTATTATATTTATTTATCTGAAATTATTATATTCATAATTTCAGTATAGCATATAATAATGCTTAATTCAACAAGAACAAACATCATTTTACTTTTTGTTGTAAAACGCTTTAGAATGTGCTATTATATTAAAATAAGATTGCTTAATTAGCGCTTTTAGGCTTATATAACCATTGAATAAACAGTGTTGTTTAAAAAATATGGAGGTCAATATGATAGCAGTATTTCTTGCGCCATTTTATCTTGGCGCTTGTGCATATATCATAGTACGATTGTTTAAGTCACTTGGGTATTGCCATAACGCTTTCAAAAATGTTGCATTCAGAATCCCCGTGACAGTTATTTATTCATTCTTTGTATTGTCACCGCTTATTGCATTCTTTCTTCCGACAGGAACCCAAATACGCAGAGTTATTCAGCTTATTGGAAGTTACTGGTTTGGTATAATACTTTATGCTTTTCTTACAGTAACAATCGCTCATCTTGTGTCTGTACTGTTAAGACGGGTTTTCAAGGTTATTCCTCGTGACTTTTTCAGAAAAAGAGGTAAAAATATTGTATGCCTGATTTTGTCATTTGCATTTATAGGTGCGGTTAGTGTTTATGGTGCAGTAAATGCAAGAAATATCAAAATTAATGATTATTCCGTTACCGTAAATAAACAGGTTGAGGGAATGGACAGCCTAAATGTTGTTCTGATTGCCGATTTGCATATGGGTTACAGCATTGGCGTCGACCACATAAAGAAAATGGTCGAAAAGGTTAATTCACAAAATCCTGACATCATCTGTATAGCAGGTGACATTTATGACAATGATTTTGATGCCTTTGAAGACCCTGACGCACTTGCAGAGGAGCTTTCAAAGCTTTCCTCAAAATATGGTACATACGCTTGTTGGGGCAATCATGATGTTAACCAAAAAATTCTTGGTGGCTTTACTTTTGACAATATACCTGTAATTGAACATGATCAAAGAATGGATGAGTTTTTTAAGAAATCAAAAATCAATTTACTTGCTGATGAAACAGTTCTTATTGACAACAAATTTTATGTTTCCGGTCGTGTGGACGGAGAAAAGCCGGCAACTGAGAATAATGTAAGAAAATCGCCTGAGGAACTTCTGGAAGGAATAGATAAATCAAAGCCTGTTTTTATGATTTATCACGAGCCGGATGAGCTTTCAGAAATTTCAGAGGCAGGAATCGATTTGTTGCTTTGCGGTCACACGCATGACGGTCAGCTTTTTCCTGCTAACATAATCACGGCAATAAAATGGGAAAATTCCTTTGGTTATCTGAAAAAAGGGGATATGCATAACATTGTGACATCAGGTGTAGGGGTCTGGGGTCCTTTTATGAGAGTTGGTACAGATTCCGAAATTTGTTCTATTAAAGTGAAATTTGAATAATTGAACATTAACACGGCAGACTGTTTTATCTAAACCAGTCTGCCGTTTGCTAATGACTACTTTCAAATAAAATAACGTTGACTCATTTTTGATAGTGATATAAAGGTATATTTCAATAATTGGATAAATAATATTTTATGCGTTATTGGAAACTGTTTGGAAACATTCGGGCACTAAAGGTTCTAATTATAATTCTTTCTATCTGCTTGGATAGTGCAAACCACCAGATACTTTTTTATTTGATGAAAAATTTCTTTTGTACAAAAGCAACAAGAATAGGTTTAAAAAGTTATACAAAGTGTTCGGTTGATATGTTGACTTTTCCATATTTCGTAGTATAATACATTATAGATAGTTTGATATCGAACAGTTTAATGTCGAACTATATTTAATGTGTTATATAGAAATTTGGAGGTGATTTTATGGGCAGTGAAATGCATAGAGATGAGTCAATTTGTCATGAGCTAAATGCACTTAATCACATAATTAGAAGAAAAATGATTGTTTCTGCAACCGAAGCGGGAGTTGATAAAGTAACTGTTATGCATGGCTGGATAATGCGATGCATAGATAATAATCGTGACAGAGACATATATCAAAGAGATTTGGAGTCTGAATTTGGTATTTCCCGTTCAAGTGTCACTAATATTTTGAATCTTATGGAGAAAAAGGGATATATTGAGCGTGTATCTCTAAAAAGTGATGCAAGGCTCAAAAAGCTAATCCTGACCGAAAACGGTAAGAGAATGAACTCAATTTTAAAAAACACAATGTATGAAAACGAGAAGCGTGTTAATGATATTTTATCAAACGAAGAGCAGAAAGTATTTTTTGCATTGATAAAAAAATTGCGTGACGGTTTGGAAAATAATAATGCTTTAACGAAAGGGAATAGTGTGAAAAATCACACTATTTCGAATTAATATTGCCCGCTCAGTTTGCCGCAAGCGACAACGAGCGATGGCTAAATTTCCATTTACGCCTTATCCGCCCACGATAGGGATGTAGGAATTTTTAACTTATTTTTGTGGGCGGAAAGGATATGGAAATTAATATGATTAAAACTTTGGCTAAAAATATCAGGGGCTTTGTCAAAGAATCAATCATAACGCCGGTTTCAATGATTGTTGAAGTTATAATGGAAATGCTTATTCCACTTTTAATGGCGTCTATGATTGACAGCGGTGTAAACAAAGGTGATATGAAAGCAATTTTGTACTATGGCGGATTAATGGGAATTTGCGCATTGATCGGCTTGATTACAGGTGTTTTGGGAGGAGTTTACGGAGCCAAGGCTTCGTCAGGTTTTGCTCGCAATCTTCGTATGTCGTTGTTTGAAAAAATTCAGACTTTCTCATTTGCAAACATAGACAAATTTTCAACAGCAAGTCTTGTAACTCGTCTTACAACTGATGTTACAAACATTCAGAATGCTTATCAGATGATACTCAGAATAAGCTTCAGAGCTCCATTCAGTCTTATTATTGCAATGATAATGACTTTTTCAATAAATGCAAAGCTTGCTTCCATTTATCTTATTGCTATTATATTCTTAGGAATTGTGTTTGCTTTTTTGATGACTTCAACTCACAAATATTTTAAGCAGGTATTCGAACGCTATGATGATCTTAATGCAAGTGTACAGGAAAATGTAACAGCAATTCGTGTTGTAAAAGCATTTGTCCGTGAAAAACACGAGATTAAAAAATTCGATAAGGCTGTAAATAACCTATATAAGCTGTTTGTAAAGGCAGAAAACAGAATGGTTTCTATTTCTCCGATTATGATGATTACAACCTATGCCTGCATTATTGCAATCAGCTGGTTTGGTGCAAATATGATTGTTGGTTCTGAGCTTACAACAGGTGAACTTACAAGTCTTCTAACATACTGTATGAACATCCTTATAAGTCTGCTGATGGTAGCAATGATATTTGTAATGTTGACAATGTCATTAGCAAGTGCAAACCGTGTAGCGGATGTTTTTAATGAAGAGCCAATGATTAAAAATCCTGAAAATCCTGAATTTAATATTTCTGACGGCAGTATTGAGTTTGAAAATGTGTCTTTCAGTTACAATAAAAGCAGTGAAAAACCTGTACTTAATAATATCAATCTTTCGATTAAGTCAGGTGAAACAATCGGTATTATCGGAGGTACAGGTAGCTCAAAAACAAGCCTTGTCAATTTGATTGGAAGACTTTATGATGTATCAAGCGGTTCAGTAAAGGTAGGAGGAAAAGATGTTCGCTCCTACGATATTGAAAAGCTGCGTGATGAGGTTTCTGTTGTACTTCAGTCAAATGTTTTGTTCAGCGGTTCAATTCTCGATAATCTTCGTTGGGGCGACCAAAATGCAACCGAAGAAGAGTGTATCAAAGCTTGCAAACTTGCCTGTGCAGATGATTTCATTCAGACATTTCCCGACAAGTACAACACTCATATTGAGCAAGGCGGTTCAAATGTTTCGGGTGGTCAAAAGCAAAGACTTTGTATTGCAAGGGCACTGCTTAAAAAACCGAAAATCCTCATTCTTGACGATTCAACCAGTGCAGTAGATACTGCAACAGATGCAAGAATCAGGAAGGCATTTAAGGAAGAAATACCCGATACAACCAAGCTTATAATCTCACAGCGTGTATCAAGCGTTGAGGGAGCAGACAGAATAGTTGTGCTTGAAAACGGAGAGATTAACTCTGTCGGCACACATGATGAGCTTTTGGAAAATTGTGATATTTACAAAGAGATATATGTTGCACAGACAAGCGGCAACGGAGATTTTGATAAGAAAGGAGAGATGTAATTATGCCGGGACCAATGGGCAGAAAAAACAATATGATGCCAACTAAAAAAGTAAAAAATCCTATGAAGATATTAGGCAGACTCTTGGGATTAATTCTAAAGAAAAATAAAATAAAGATGATTTTGGTTCTTGTCTGCATTGTAATCAGTGTACTTGCAAATGTTCAGGGAACACTCTTTATCCAAACTCTTATTGATTCTTATATTACTCCGATGATTGGTGCGAAAAATCCTGATTTTATGCCGCTTTTAAAGGCAATTTGCAGGGTTGCGGTATTTTATCTTATCGGTGCCGGTTCAACCTATGCCTCAGCTAAAATTATGGTTTATGTAACACAGGGTACAATGCGTGATATTCGACTTGATATCTTTACCCATATGGAAAATTTACCGATTAAATATTTTGATACCCACCCGCACGGTGACATAATGAGTGTATACACAAACGATGTTGACACACTCCGTCAGATGATAAGTCAGAGTCTTATACAGGTGTTCCAGAGTGCAATTACAATCGTTGCAGTTCTTGCAAGTATGATAAGTTTGAGCCTGCCTCTGACAATTATAAATCTTATTGTAATATTTTTTATGTTGTTTGTAACAGCAAAGGTTGCCGGACACAGCGGTAAATTCTTCGCTAAACAACAAAGTGCTCTTGGTGCAGAAAACGGTTACATTGAAGAGATGATGAACGGTCAAAAGGTTGTTAAGGTATTTAATCACGAAAAGAAAAGTATTAAAGAGTTTAAAGAGCTTAATGAAAATCTTTATAATGCATCATATAATGCAAATAAATTTGCAAATATTATCGGACCGGTAAATAATCAGCTTGGTAATGTAAACTATGTAATTTGTGCAATTATCGGCGGTATCTTTGCTCTTAATGGATTTTGGGGATTTACGCTTGGCGGACTTGTTAGTTTTTTGTCTTTCAATAAGAGCTTCAGTCAGCCAATTAACCAGGTAAGCCAACAGTTCAACAGTATCATTATGGCTCTTGCAGGTGCAGAGCGTGTTTTTGAGCTTCTCGATGAAGAGCCAGAAACTGATGACGGCTATGTAACACTTGTAAATGCAAAATATGAAAATGGCGAGCTTAAAGAAACAGAAGAACGCACAGGTTTGTGGGCTTGGAAGCATACACATCAGGAATCTGGAATAACTGAATACCGTGAGCTTAAGGGTGCCATTGTAATGGATGATGTTGATTTTGGTTATACTGATGAAAAGATTGTTCTTCATAATGTTGAATTGTATGCTGATCCGGGACAGAAAATTGCTTTTGTCGGCTCAACTGGTGCGGGCAAAACAACAATTACCAATCTCATAAACCGTTTCTATGACATTCAGGATGGCAAAATCCGATATGACGGTATTAATGTCAATAAGATAAAAAAGGCCGATTTAAGGCGTTCTCTTGGTATTGTTCTTCAGGATACACATCTCTTTACTGATACTGTAATGGAGAATATTCGATACGGCCGACTTGATGCAACAGATGAAGAGGTAATTGCTGCTGCAAAGCTTGCAAATGCAGATACATTTATTCGTCAGCTGCCTGACGGATACAATACGGTTCTCAAGGGTGACGGAGGCAATTTAAGTCAGGGTCAGCGTCAGATGCTTGCAATCGCTCGTGCGGCTGTTGCAGACCCACCTGCACTCATTCTTGACGAAGCAACAAGTTCCATTGATACCCGTACAGAGAAAATGGTACAGGAGAGTATGGATAATTTGATGAAGGGCAGAACAACCTTTGTAATTGCCCACAGACTTTCAACTGTCAAAAATTCAGATTGTATTATGGTACTTGAACAAGGAAGAATTATTGAGCGTGGCACACACGAACAACTCATAGAGCAAAAAGGTAAGTATTATCAGCTTTATACAGGAAAAACAGCATAATACTAAACACCGATTAAAAATGGATATCTTTCAGGCAAATTTCGCGTCATACATCGTGCCCCGTCCTCGAAAGGCGTCAGCCTTTCTGCGGTATGGCACTCGTCTGACACAAAATCTGCTCTGAAATCTTATCTCACTTTCAATTAGTGTTTAGTATAACA